>NZ_AP019379.1:300000-587781 GCF_006741185.1 Buchnera aphidicola (Nipponaphis monzeni)
AATGTTGTGAATGCTATAAGTATTTTGTTAAGTAAATTTGCTTTTAATATATCTAAATATCGTATTACTTTGTCTACTTCTGGAATAGTACCTGGAATTAACAAATTAAAAACTGAACTAGATATTAAACTTGCTATTTCTTTACATGCTTCTAATGATAAATTACGTAATAGTATTATGCCTATCAATTATAAATATAATATATCTAATATATTAAAAGCTGCTTTTGATTATTCTAAAAATTCTAAAGCTAACCGTAATGGTATTACTATAGAATATATTATGTTAGAAAAAATTAATGATACTCCTTTACATGCTAAGGAGTTATCTAAAATTTTGTTTAAAATTCCTGTAAAGATTAATTTAATCCCTTGGAATACATTTTTTGGGTCATCTTATGTTTGTAGCAATATGCGTAGAATAATAGTTTTTTGTAAAATATTAATCAAAAAAGGATTTGTGACAACTATTAGAAAACCTAGAGGGCAAGATATTAACGCTGCTTGTGGTCAGTTAACTAGCACAACTTTAAATAATATTTAATTTTGTTCAATAAAATTATTTTAATAGTATTAGAATTAGTTTATTTATAAAATTTATAATTTATATATCTTATATATAACGTATATAAATATTTTATATATATTTTAAAGTAAATAATTAATATTAAAAAAATAGATATATAAAATATAAATTATAAAAAGTAACATGATTAAAAACGTTCGCTATTAACGTTTTTAATCATGTTACATTTATTTTTTATATTAGTTATTAACATTTTTAATATGTAATATATATATTAAATATGTGCGTAAGTACAAATAAATATGTTTAAGATATAAATTTCAATAATAATAAATGTAAAATTACTAACAAAATAAATATTTTTGTTAAAAAGGTATGTATTAAATTTAAAAAATATTTAATTATTAAATATATATTAGTTAATAAGTAACATTATAAATGTTGTATTTTATTAAAGTTTTTATTAAAAAATGCTATATTTATAGTATATATAGTGATATACGAAAAATTTTTTGTATGTTTAGTTTTTTTTTAAATGTTAAAATATTAAAAAATGAGTAGTTAAATAAATAATTAAATTAACAACATTTATCTATTATTAGGAACGAATTATTTTTTAAAATTTGTTTTTTAAAATTAAGGAAGTAGTTGTGAAAACTTATATAAATTCTTTGAAAGGTATGCATGATATTCTTCCAAAAAATATTTTTTTATGGAATTATATAGAAAGACAATTTAAAAAAATATTGAATAATTATTGTTTTAATGAAATAAAAATACCTATTCTAGAGGAGTCAAAATTATTTCAACGTACTATTGGTTATGGTACAGATATTATTGAAAAAGAAATGTATTCATTTGAAGATAAAAGTGGTAAACAGATTACTTTAAGACCAGAAGGCACAGTAGGATGTGCTAGATTAATTGTAGAAAATAATTTGTTACATTGTAATAAGGAACAAAAATTGTGGTATAGGGGCCCTATGTTTAGACGTGAACAGCCTCAAAAAGGTAGATTTCGTCAATTTCATCAAATAGGAGTTGAAGTATTTGGATTCACAAAACCAGAAGTAGAATTAGAATTAATTATGATAACTAAGAGATTCTGGGAAATATTAAACATTTATGATAATTTGACATTAGAAATAAATACTGTAGGATCATTTAAAGATCGTATGTTATATGAAAAAATTTTAGTTTCATTTTTCCAACAATACAAAAACGTATTAAATAAGAACGTTTTATTACAATTATCAAACAATCCTTTAAAAATTTTAGATAGTAAAGATTCCACGGTACAGAAAATATTACAAGAATCTCCAAATTTACAAGATTACTTAAATGATGATTCTATTGAGTATTTTAAAGATGTATGTTGTTTATTAGAAAAGATGAATATTAAATTTGTTATAAATAAACATTTAGTAAGAGGATTAGATTACTATAATGATGTTGTCTTTGAATGGAAAAGTAATTTATTAGGTGCACAAAAAACTATTTGTGCTGGCGGAAGATACGATGAATTAATACAAAAAATAGGAGGATATAGTACTCCTGCCGCTGGTTTTGCAATAGGGATAGAGCGATTAATTTTGTTAATACAAACATTAAATTTAGATAATAATATTACTAATGTTCATAATATTATTGATATAGGAATTATATTTATTGAACCTTGTCTAAAGATAGAATCTGTAAAAATAGCTGAAGAAATTAGAGAAGAATTTCCTAATCTCAGAGTTAAAAGTAATTTTTTTAACAAAAGTATTAAAAAAAAATTTCAATATGCAAATAAAATTAATGTTTATCTCATTTTGTTAATAGGTTTACAAGAATTTAATTCTAAATGTGTGGTGATTAAGAACTTAAAAACAAATAATCAAGAAAGTGTGCCTAGAAAAAATTTATTAAAAAAATTACATACATTTTTTTAAAATTTTAGTATATGTGTATCAAAATTTTAAGGATGTATTTGTTCATTTTTTAACAAATAATAAATAATAAATATGTTTATCTAAAATGCAGTTAGTTAAACTATTTTGATATTTGTACGATTTAATATATTTTTATTTGAAAACAATAATATTAAATAATACTTAAGTAGGCATAATTTTAAAAACAATTTTTTAATATTACTTAGAGGAAATAATGTTTAGCCAAAATATTAAAAATGAAGATCCTGACATATGGAAGATAATAGAACAAGAAAATGTTCGCCAAGAGCATCATATTGAACTAATTGCTTCAGAAAATTATGCAAGCATTGCTGTAATGCAAGCACAAGGATCACAATTAACTAACAAGTATGCAGAAGGTTATCCAAACTATCGTTATTACGGAGGTTGTAAATATGTAGATGATATAGAAAAAATTGCTATTGAGAGAGTAAAACAATTATTCAGTGTAGATTTTGCTAATGTTCAGCCACACTCGGGTACTCAAGCTAACTTTGCTGTATATACTGCATTGTTAAAACCTGGAGATTGTGTACTAGGTATGAGTTTATCACATGGTGGACATTTAACACATGGACATTCAGCTAATTTATCTGGAAAATTATATAAATTTATTTCATATGGTATTAATCATAAAGGAGAAATTGATTATAACCAAATTGAAAGGTTAGCTAAAAAATATAAACCTAAAATGATTGTAGGTGGATTTTCTGCCTATTCTGGTTTGTGTGATTGGAAAATCATGAGATATATTGCTGATAATGTAAAGGCGTACTTATTAGTAGATATGGCACACGTTGCAGGATTAGTATCTGCTAATTTGTACCCAAGTCCAATTCCTTATGCTCATATTGTAACCAGTACAACACATAAAACATTGGCTGGGCCTAGAGGGGGAATAATACTATCTAATGAAAAAGATACATTATTGTATAAAAAAATAAATTCATCTGTATTCCCGGGCAACCAAGGTGGACCATTAATGCATATTATTGCTGCTAAAGCAATAGCTTTTAAAGAAGCAATGTGCCCACAATTTAAAAATTATCAGTATCAAATTGTTAATAATGCTAAAGCTATGGTTAAAGTATTTTTAGATAAAGGTTATAATATTATTTCTGGTAATACTTTTAACCATCTGTTTTTAATAAATCTTACAAATAAAAATATTACAGGTAAAAAAGCAGATTTATTATTAAATGATGCAAATATTACAGTAAATAAAAATTCTATTCCTAATGATTTACAAAACCCTTTCGTTACCTCTGGTATTAGAATAGGTACCCCTGCAGTTACTCGTAGAGGTTTTAAAGAAAAAGAAGTTATAATTGTAGCTAATTGGATTGTTGATATTTTAAATGATCCTTACAATGTTCAAAATATACTAAGTATAAAAAATAAAGTATTAGAATTATGTTTAAAATATCCTGTTTATAAAAAAATTTAATTATTAGTTTTTTTAAAATCAGTTTATAAAAGTAATTACAATATCTCTCTTAAGAGAGATATTATTTTAGTAGTAATTTTACGATTAATAAACTTAATTTCATTATATAAATGTTAACAATTTTTTTTTGTTTGTTTATTTAATCGATATTAAAAAATATTGATAAAACTATTAAACATTTTATATAGTTTATTTGTACATATTTTTTTTTTGAAATAAGGTACCTCTCCTAACAAACAAGATTTTAAATACATTTTAAGTGTATTTATATATTGTTGGCTAAATTGATTGTATGGATATATATGATTAGCAATCCATCCTATATAATTAACTTTTGTTTTTGTTATTGCTTCTTGTGTTAATATTGCATGATTAATACATCCTAATTTTATTCCTACTACTAAAATTACAGATAATTTTTCTCTATTAACCCAATCTGCGAAAGTTGTTGTATTTGTTAAAGGTGTGTACCATCCCCCTGCACCTTCTATAACTATCCAGTTAGCTTTTGATTTAATTAAATTTAATTTTTCTGACATAGTATCTAATTCGATAGGTTGGTTATACACAATACTTAATAAATGGGGAGGGCCTTCTTGTTTGAAACGAAATGGATTTAAACAATTATCAGGCAATTTAGTATTACTATATTGTTTTAATAAAATAATATCTTCATTTTTATTTTTAACGTTTAGATCAATAGTTTTACTTGAAGAAACTGGTTTATATCCTACAGTTTTATAACCTTTTTGTATGCCTATTCTAAGGATACAATTAGAAACTACAGTTTTACCTACATTAGTGTCTGTTCCAGTAATAAACCAAACATTTTTTTTCATAAAACCCTTAAAAAATTAATTATTTAAAAATTATTATTTTTATATATATAAAAAATTTCATATAAGTATGAGCTTATATCTTATAATATAAGAGTTTTAATAAAGCAATATTTAATCTTAAATAGTTGTAAACAAATCACTTTTTATACTTAATTTAATATAAATTACATTGTTAATATTAAAAAATTAATGTTTTTAGTGTTAAATATACAAAAAAATTATAATAATTATCTTATCCATAAGATAATTATTATTATAAATTTAAAATTAACAAAATATAAATGTTTTAAGTTAACAACAATTATTTTTTAACTATCATAAAAATAGTTATTTACAATAAATTTAATATAAATTGTTTTATAATTTTTTATAATAAATAAATATTTCTAAAATTATATATCTGCATTATAATATTTGTTATTTACTTCATTTATTGTTTTACTAAATAGCTGTCGTTGAAACGTATGTTTATTATTTAATAATAAATTGTTTTCAAAAGTGAGACCTAATTTTTTAAACAATTTAAAATCTTCTATTTTTTTTGGGTTACTTGTAGTTAATAATTTACAGCCATAAAAAATAGAATTTGCACCTGCCATAAAACACATTGCTTGCATTTCTTCGTTCATTTGATTTCGACCAGCAGATAATCTGATATATGATTGAGGCATCATAATACGGGCGATTGCAACAATACGTATGAATTCAAAAGAATCAATTTTTTCTATTTTTTCTAATGGAGTACCTTTTATTTGCACTAGCATGTTTATAGGAACACTTTCTGGAGGTTGAGGTAAATTAGCTAATTGCAATAACAATTCTTTTCGATCTTCTGTTTTTTCCCCTAATCCAATAATTCCTCCTGAGCATATTTTCATTCCAGAGTCTCTAACATTTTTAAGGGTATCTAACCTTTCTTGGTAACTTCTTGTGGTAATTACTTTATGATAGTATTTAGGAGAAGTATCTAAATTATGATTATAGAAATCAAGACCAGCTTGAGATAATTTTTTAGCTTGATATTTAGTTAAGCTACCTAATGTCATACAAGTTTCCATTCCTATTTTTTTAACTTTTTTAATAATATTTTCTAAATATGGAATATCTTTATCAGCAGGGTTTTTCCATGCTGCCCCTATACAAAAACGAGTAGATCCAGATTTCTTAGCATCGTATGCAGCTTTTAATATTTTTGTAATATTTAATAAATGTTCTTTTTTAATATCAGTTTTATATCTAGCACTTTGAGGGCAATATTTACAATCTTCAGGACATGATCCTGTTTTTATTGAAAGTAATGTACTGATTTGTATTATATTAGGATTAAAATTTTTTCGATGTACTATTTGCGCATGAAACATTAATTCTATAAAAGATGTTTTAAATAAAGTATCTACTTGTTTTATATTCCATTGCTTTTTTATTTTCATTGTTAAATTCCTAGTATTAAGTTAATAAAAGTTTATAATGTTATTTATAAGTAAAATGTGTTTATTTTATAAATTTTATGAAAAATTCTGATCAATTATTTGATTCAAAACATATTTGGCATCCTTATTCTTCAATGATTAATTCTAACATTCGTTTTACTGTAGTTTCAGCTAAAGGAATTTTATTAAAATTGAATACAGGTAAAACAATTATTGATGGAATGTCATCTTGGTGGGCTGCAATACATGGTTATAATCATACTAAATTAAATAGTGTTTTAAAACATCAAATTCAAAAAATGTCTCATGTGATGTTTGGAGGTATTACACATCCTCCTGCTATTTCTTTATGTAGAAAATTAATACAAATTACTCCTAGAAGTTTAGAATGTGTATTTTTGGCTGACTCAGGTTCCGTAGCAATTGAAATTGCAATGAAAATGGCATTACAATATTGGAAGTCCTTAGGAAAATTAAAAAAATTTTTCTTAACTATAAAAGGGGGATATCATGGAGATACTTTTTATGCTATGTCAATTTGCGATCCTCATCATTCTATGCATAGTATGTATCATAAATCTTTATTACCTAAGCATTTGTTTGCAGAAATTCCAAAATGTTCTTTTTCGGATAAATGGAATAAAAATGATATAAAATCTTTTTCAAATTTATTAAATAAAAATAAATCAACAATAGCAGCTATAATATTAGAACCTATAGTGCAAGGTGTGGGAGGTATGAACTTTTATCATCCTAATTATCTTAAGCAAGTAAAGAAATTTTCAGTAAAGTATGATATTCCTTTAATTTTAGATGAAATAGCTACTGGATTTGGTCGAACAGGAAAACTTTTTGCTTTTGAACATGCTAATATAGTTCCTGATATTTTATGTTTAGGAAAAGCACTAACTGGAGGTATGTTATCTTTATCAGCAGTATTGACTAATCGAAAAATTGCTAAAACAATTAGTATTGGAAAACCAGGTTATTTTATGCATGGACCTACTTTTATGGGAAATCCATTAGCTTGCGTTGTATCTCATGCTAGTATTAATTTATTATTAAATACTAATTGGCAACAAAAGATTAAACATATAGAACAACAATTAATATATCATTTAATTCCTTTACGTACTCATTTCAGAGTACGTGATGTAAGAGTTATTGGGGCTATTGGAGTTGTTGAATGTTTTAATAAAATTAATATTATTGCTATGCAAAAATTTTTTGTTGAACAAGGGGTATGGATTCGACCTTATAACAAAATTATTTATATAGTCCCTCCATATATTATTGATGAAGATTCTATTAACAAATTAACTAATGCTATTAAGCTATCTTTAAATAATACTAATTTGTTTTTTAGTAAAAATATATAAAATAAGTTTGTGTGTATAAATTTTGTTTTTTTTAAGTATATTAAATTGAATGTATTAAAGTCCATATAGGGTTGTTGCCAACAGGATAAGATCCTATTTTATTTAAATGACCTGTATTTAATTTAATTTCGTATAAAGTAAGATTATTAGATTTTTCTCCAGTCACTGCTAAATATTTTCCTAAATTATCAATATTAAATGAACGTGGTTGTTTCTCTGTAACATAATATTCTAAAATTTGAATTTTACCATTGTATTGATTTATTATGAAGGCTGTAATTATATTTGTTATTCTGTCACTTGCATATAAATAATTACCACAAGGAGTTATATGAATATCAGCTCCCCAACAATTACCTTTATAACTTTCAGGAAGAATCTTAATTCGCTGTACAAAATGTAACATATTCATTGCATTAGATAAAAACCACACGTCAATAGTACTATTTAATTCATTTATACTATATAAAATAGACTTAAATGGATGTAAGACTAAATGTCTAGGTCCAGATTTTTTTGTAACGTTGATTGCTGTTATTTTTTTTTCTAAAAAATTTTCATTTTTTAGGGAATTAAAAATTAATATTTGATCTGATTTAAGCGCAGTAGTTATAATAGTATTAGTGTTAATATATATAGAATAATGACATCCTTTAATATTAGTAATGGTATTTATTAATTTGTAAGGTAATCCATGTTTGTTTATTAAAAATATACTTATACATTCTCCATGATAAGAACTACAAAATAATAATGTTTTATCATTATTGAATGCAAGATGATTGGGAGCTCCTATTGTTGCTATTTCGTAAATTTTTTGTAATATTCCATCATCTAAAATTTTGTATACTATAATTTTTGGTATTGGTCGCACACCTGCATATAATAATTTTTTATTTTCGGAGATAATCAACGGTTGTGCTTGAGATTTAATTTTTATTTTTTGAATTGTTTGCAATGACAAATTGTTATCAATTTGTAACACTTGTATTTCTTCATCTAAATAATTAGATACGTAAATTATTTTTTTCATAAAATTGATTGCAATTCGCTGTTAAATTAATTTTTTAGTTGTTGTTAAAATGGTTTTTTGCTACAGCAACATATATTTTAAATTGTTTAATTTGTTTTGTAAGAATAAATATATTAAATTCAAATTATATTAACTGAATTTAATTTAATTTTATTCGATTTAATATTATAATACTTTGTATTATTTGGTAACATTGTTTAATGTCTAACATTAAATGATAAAAGTTTATTAGTGTTAATGTATTGTAGGTTAATTATAATTAGTTGTTATTTATTTAGTAACAAAAATATAATTATTAATTATATTTTTAAATTATATTAGTTTAATAAATTTTTATTATATAAATAAAAAAATTATATATATTAAAATATATGTTATATAAAACATATATTTTTTGAAAAACATTAAAAAATAGTTTATATATTTAATATACAAATGTTTCTTTAGAACATGTAAATACTAATTTCTTCTCTAAAAAAATAGATTTTTTTTATACAATATATACTATAAACAAAATTTTAAATTAACTATTTATTTAAATAATGTTAATTAATTAATAACTAATCAACATAAATTTTGAAAATTTATAATACCCTTTATATATAAAATATTTTTTATGTTGTATTTAGAATATTTCGATAAATTGTAGTTATTTATATATTTAATATACGCTCATATTTTTTAATTTTTTAACAAAATAAAATATCCAATTTATTCTTTTACATTCTTGGGGTAATTTGCGGTTAATCATTAAATAAACATTATTTTTGATCTTCCAACATTTAGGTTCTTTATTAATAGTTTTTATTAAGAATGATAAATTAATAGAATTATTTGTTTTAAATTTTATAAAACCTCCATTTTTATTTATTTTTATTGATTGGATACCTATTATTTTAGACATTAGTTGTATTTTTATTATCTTTATTAAATTTTTTGTTGTATTAGGTATTGTTCCAAACATATTAATTAATTGGGATTTAATTGTAACAAATTGTACAATATTATTTACATTAGAAATTAATCTATAAAAATATAATCTTTGATTCATGTCAGTGATATAATTTATAGGAAATATAGTAGAAATATTAAGTTCAATTTTAGGATTTAAATTTAATAGTGGTTCTAAAGATGTATTTTTATTTTTTTTAATATTTGTAATAGCAGTGTTTAAAAACTGAGTATATAAAGGATGCTTTATATTTTTTTTTATATGTCCACTTTGTTTTTTTCCTAAAAATTCACCAAATCCTCTAGTTTCTAAATCGTTTATAGACAATTTTAGTCCTGATCCAAATTTTGTATTAGAAATAATGGCTTGTAATCTTTTTTTTCCATTAATTGTTATTTTATTAATATTAGAAATAATTAACCAAGCATATGCTTGTTGGTAAGATCTACCTATTCTTCCTCTTATTTGATGTAGTTGGGATAATCCGAAATAATCAGCATTTGCTATAAAAATAGTGTTAACAGTAGGTATATCTATGCCTGTTTCAATAATTGTTGTACATATTAAAACATGAAATTTTTTTTGACAAAAGTCATTAATAATTTTTGTTAAAATATGTGCTTTCATTTTCCCATGTCCTACTACTATTTTAACTTCAGGAATTAATTTTGATAAATGTGATGCTATATTAAAAATTGTTTTAATTTCATTGTGTACATAATATACTTGTCCACCTCTTTTTACTTCTTTTAATATGTTGTTTCTAATTAATAAATCATTATAAACAATTATATAAGTTTTTATATTAAGTTTTTTATGTGGAGGTGTAGCAATAATAGATACTTTTTTTAGTCCGTTTATTACCATGTTTAAAGTGCGTGGGATAGGAGTTGCTGTTAATGTTAATATATCTATATCAATATATTTTTTAATAATTTGTTCTTTATGCTCTACTCCAAAGCGATGTTCTTCATCAATTATTAATAATCCTAAATTTTTCCATTTTATTTTTTCAAAAAGTAATTGATGTGTTCCTATTAATATATTTATATTACCTTCATTGACTAATTTAATAATTAATTTTTGTTGTTTTACTGTGTAAAATCTAGATAGTTGATCAACTATGATAGGCCATTTTGAAAATCTTTTTTTAAAATTATAAAGATGTTGTTGAACTAACAATAACGTAGGAGCCATTAAAACTACTTGTTTATTATTTAAAACAGCTATTAAAGCAGCTCTGATAGCTACTTCTGTTTTTCCAAATCCAACATCTCCACAAACAATCCTGTCCATAGGGTAAGGTTTATACATATCGTTTAATACTTCATGTATAGCAGTTTTTTGATCTATAGTAATTTGAAATTTAAAATCTTTAATGAATAGTTTATAAAATGTATTTTTTTTTTAAAAGCAAAACCTTTACTAGATTTTCTAGTAGAATATAGTTGTAATAATTTTATAGCTATACTATAAATTTTTTTAAATGTTTTTTCACACTGTTGTATCCAAGTATTGTTATTTAATTTGTTTAAAATTATATTTTTATTTTGTATACAGTTAGAATAATTATAAATTAAATGTAAATAGTAAACCGGAACATATAGTTTTGCTTTATTTGCATACAATATAACAAAATATTCAGTTAATATACCTGCTACATTTATGATTTTTAATCCTTTGTATTGACCTATACCGTGCTCTATATGTATAACTAATTGATTTGGTTCTATTTGTAATGAATTATTAATTGTTGAATGAAAAGTTGCAATTTTTTTTATAGAATCAAAATTGTTATTTGAAATTGTAAAATTACGTTTGCTGTCAATAGTTTTTAAAAAAAAATTACTATTTTTATGATTATTAAACATAAAATATGTTTCCATTTTTTATAAAATTAATTAAATAACAATATTATTAAATTAAAAAAATTTATTTTTTAAAGTATTTTTTAATATTTTTGTTGTAAAAATAATTTTATTTATAAAAATTTAATATCAAATATAGGTATATAAAAAGTTTAGAATACATTTTAATAAAAAAATTATATATTATTTTTTTAATTATTATATGAGGATAATATATATGTTATTTATTTTGATACTACTAGTATCAAGTATTATGCACATATAAAAAAATTTTTTTTAAAATTGTAAACAATGTAGTGGTATTAGTAAATAATATGTATCTATAGTTTTTAAATGTAAAATGTTTTTTATTTAATTAAATTATAGTATATAGTTAAAAATATTACTATATAATAAGTGTTATTTGTTATTTGTTATTTGTTATTTGTTATTTGATAAACTTATCATTTATAGTTTGAATAAATAATGTAATAAAATATTTTAAATATTTATTTATATTTTAAAAAATTAAATAAAAAAAATTTTGAATAATAAAAATGTACGTTATGTTTATTTTTTATGATTTTTTTATAAATAAGTGCATATATATATTATACTTGTAATAAACTTTTTTAACAAAAAACTTAATTTTTAAGTGATGATTGTATAATTTTTATTTTTTTTAGTATAATATTTTTATATTATATCATAATATATAAAGTATAAATTGTATTATCATTCTAATAAATGATCATTTTTATTTATATGATAAAATATATATGTTATACGATAATTTAATATATTTTAAATATAAATGTTGTATTTACATATAAAATAAATTTGACTAACAATAATTGATAACAAAAAATTATGTATTTTACACTTTTTTTTAAAAAAATTAATTATGATATGTTATGTTTTGCTATTTTGAATAATTTCAAATTCAATTATTGAAGTAAGGTGTAAATAAATAAGTCAAATTTATTTTTCAAAATACGCACAGACATATTGTGACAATAGTGTTTTTTATATTTAACAATTATCAATTATTAAAGTATATAATTTTTTATTTTAATGTTATTAAAAGATATAATAGTCAATATATTATTAGTTTAAATACTTTATCAATTATTTTCTGTATGAAATATTTTTTAATAATTTGTACTAAGTAATTTTTTTATTAATATAAAATATGTGTATACAATTAATAATTTTTATATAAGATTATTTGTTTATTAGTTAATGAAAGCTAAAAAAGTATATAGTTATTATTCAATTCATTGAATAATAACTATATATATTATATACTAAAAAGAAATGTAGATATGCACATGTAATACGAAAATAGAATTTTTTCTTAAACAAATAAAAATTTCTATATACGACAATTATATACGTGCTTTTATTTAATGAGTTAATTTTTAAATAATACTTATTTTGAAAAATTGATTTTTTAAGTTAAAAATTTGTTAATAAAAATATTATTACGTTGTAAAAAATCATTTGTTTGTAAAATAAAATGCTTTAATGTAAAAAAATTTTCAACATAAAAAATATACTAATTTTTAGTTTTAAAATAGTTATTGTTATTTTTTATTAACATTAAAGACTATACATCAAATAGTATTAAATTTTTAATTTTTAATACATACAGTAATTTTTAAAACATTTCTTTTGATTAATAAATATTTTTTACGAATAATTTATATATAAATGTAATATACAAAATATTTTGGTGGTTGTATGATAATTAGAGTTGGAATTAACGGGTTTGGCCGTATAGGTAGAATAGTATTTAGAATGGCTCAGTATAGATCTAATATTGAAATTGTAGCGATTAATGATTTATTAACTCCTGAATACATAGCTTATATGTTGAAATATGATTCTATACATGGAAGATTTAATGGATCTATTGAAGTAAAAGGTAATCACATAATTGTTAATCAAAAAAGTATTCTGATATCATCAGAAAAAAATCCACTAAATTTGTCATGGGGTAAATTATCTGTAGATGTAGTAATAGAATCTACTGGATTATTTCTAACAAAAGAAAAAGCTAATTGTCATTTATTAGCTGGAGCTAATAAAGTAGTACTTACTGGTCCATCTCAAGATGATATACCTATGTTTGTAAAAGGTGCTAATTTTTCTAAATATAATAATGAAAATATCGTATCTAATGCATCTTGTACTACAAATTGTTTAGCGCCTATTGCTAAGGTAATCAACGATGAATTTGGAATTATAGAAGGATTAATGACTACTGTTCATGCAACTACTGCAACACAAAAAACTGTTGATGGTCCTTCTATTAAAGATTGGAGAGGAGGTAGATGTGCTATACAAAATATCATACCTTCTACTACTGGAGCTGCAAGAGCAGTGGGAAAAGTATTACCTGAATTAAATGGAAAATTAACAGGAATAGCATTTAGAGTTCCAATAGCTAATGTTTCAGTAGTAGATTTAACTTTTCGTCAAAAAAAATCTGCTACATATGAAGATGTATGTCAAGTTATCAAATTTGCATCACAAAATGATATGAAAGGTATTATCACATACGTTGCAGATGAAGTTGTTTCTACAGATTTTAATGGATCAGAAGCTACATCAATTTTTGATTCTAAAGCTGGATTATCATTAAACAAAAATTTTATGAAATTAGTATCCTGGTATGATAATGAAACAGGATATTCTAGTAAAGTATTAGATTTAGTTACATTTATTATGAACTAATTGTTTGATACTTAACGTAGAAATTTTAATTAAAATTAATTGAAATTTTATAAAATATACATTAAAAAATTATATTGTAATATTAAATAAATTTTTTAGGCGGTGTTGATATTACATAGACACTGCCAAAAGTTTCTGATATAAAGGCAATTTATTGAATGTAATATATTTTTTTAATATTATATAACGTAAAATTAATAATTTTAAAATATTTAACATATATATTAAATATTGCATTTTGTATTAAAATTGTTTAATTAACGTAATTGATTTTTTTAATCATAAAAATATGTATTTTTTTACAAATGTTTTTTATGTAAGATATTGAATATTTTTTTAAAAATTATTTATTTTTTAACGTTTCTAATTCTAAAAAAATTTGTTTTATCCATTGTTTTATTCTTGTAGTGGTTTTATCTTGTTGTCTATCTTCATCAATAACTAATCCTACAAAATAATTTTTATCAAGCAGTGCCTTAGATTGTTGAAAAAAATATCCTGTTTTAGGCCATTTACCAATTATGTATCCTTTATTATTTTTAATAATTTGGTATATTTCATTCATAGCATCACAAAAATAATCAGAATAATCTTCTTGGTCTCCACAACCAAATAATGCTACTATTTTATTTTCAAAATTAATTTTTTTAAAAATTGGTAAAAAATCATCCCAATCAGATTGCAATTCTCCATAATACCACGTAGGTACTCCAAAAATTAAAAAATTAAAAGATGTAATTTGTTTTCCAGAAGTGTTAGATATATCAAATACTTGTGATTGTATTGGATAAATATTATTGGAAATTAATTTTGCAACTTTTTCTGTATTACCAGTATCACTTCCAAAAAAAATACCTACATTATTCATTATGATATCCTTCAAAAATTAAATAGTTTTATTTTTAATAAAATATTGAATAAATTATTAAAAAATTATTTGTTAAAAAATAAATTAATAAAAAAATTACTTGTACGTAAAAAATTACTTTTTAATATTTAATTTATTTTGTCGATTTAAAATTTAATTTCAACATGATTTTTTTAATAGTATTGGTTAGTATTTATATTTTTTAATATATAATATTTATTATTATTTGTTGCTATTAATATTATATTTAGTAATACTTAAAAAAGTTTATTACCAATACTAAAAAATTGAATTTAAATAAAATATTTATAATATTTACGAAGTAAAGATTAATCATATGTATGATGTGTTATGTAAATGTATTGTACACTATTAATATAATAAAATATTTTTTTTATTTCAAAATAATATATTATGTGGATATTTTTATGTATGTTAATTTGATTTGGTTTAGAAATGATTTGAGAACTCTTGAAAATCCAGCTGTATCTGCTGCTTGTCAAAATAATACTTTTAAAGTGATAGCAATTTATATTGCAACTCCAAATCAATGGAGAAGCCATCATATGGCACCTAAACAAGCTGCTTTTATTTATCATAATCTTATATCTTTAAAAAATGAATTAGTACATTTTGATATAAAATTATACACTCACCAATCTAGTACTTTTTTGAATGCTGCATTATATTTTATAAAATTTTGCTTAAAACATGATGTAAAAAATGTTTTTTACAATTATGAATATATGTTAAATGAATGTGAGAGAGATAATCTTGTAAAAAAACATTTACATAGAAAAAAAATATTTATGTATGGGTTTCATGGTAGTATGTTACTATCACCACATGTTGTTAAAAATAAAAAAAATAAAACGTATCAAGTTTATTCTCCATTTAAAAAGTGTGTATTAAAACATTTAAAACAATTAAATTTAGCATCTCCAATGTTGCTAAAAAAAAATATTAAATATAAAAAAATGTTAACAATTCGTCCATTTTGTTATCCAATGGAAGAATTTGATCAAACGATTTTCCCAATAGGTGAAAAAAGAGCTTTATATCGCCTAAAAATATTTTGCACAAATAAAATAATAAGATATGGACTTCATAGGAATTTTCCCTATTTGACTAGTACTAGTTTGTTATCACCTTATTTATCTATAGGAGTTTTGTCTCCTATACAATGTTTAAAGTATATTTTAAAAAAAGTACCAAATGTATTTTCTTTAAGTAAAAAATGTACTTGGTTGAACGAAATCATTTGGAGAGAGTTTTATTATTATTTAATAGCTTCTTATCCTATTTTAAGTAAAAATCAATCTATTAAAAAATGGACTGAAAAAATACCTTGGAAAAATAACAATATTTATTTAGAAGCATGGAAAAAAGGTAATACAGGATTTCCTATAATTGATGCAGGAATGCGACAATTAAATACACTAGGATGGATGCATAATAGATTACGTATGATTACTGCTAGTTTTTTAGTTAAAAATTTATTCATTGATTGGAGATTAGGTCATAATTATTTTATGTCAAAATTAATTGATGGTAATTTTGCATCTAATAATGGAAATTGGCAATGGATATCTTCTACAGGCTATAATAGTACTCCTTATTTTAGAATATTTAATCCAGAAATACAATCAAAAAAATTTGATTGTTTAGGAAAATTTATACTTCAATATATACCTGAACTAAAAAAAATTCCAATTTCTGAAATTCATAACCCTCATGCTTGGATTATTAAAAATAAAGTTAATTTTAATTATCCCGCTCCAATTATTAATTATAAATTATCTCGAAAAAATAATTTATCTGTTTTTATTAAAACGTATAACATTCACTATAAATAAAATATATGAATAATCAGGAACTTGAAAATATTATTAATAAAGAACTATCTTCTTCGAAATATCAAGATTCATGTCCTAATGGATTGCAAGTCGAAGGGCAATTTCAAATAAAAAAAATTATTACAGGAGTGACAGCATGTCAGAAATTTTTAAATGTAGCAGTAAAATGTAAAGCTGATACTGTAATTGTTCATCATGGTTTTTTTTGGAAAAATGATCCTTTAGTTATTAAAGGATTATATAGAAAAAGATTTAAAACTGTACTTTGTAATGATATAAATTTATATTGTTGGCATATGCCATTAGATAATCATAAAAAATTAGGCAATAATATTCAAATTGCTAAAAAATTAGATATCAGTATTCAAGGAGAAATTATTCCATTTTTATGGTGGGGTTATTTTAAAAAACCAATTTCATACAATGCATTAAAATATAAAATTTTTACAAAATTTAATAGAATGCCTTTTTACTATAGCGCAAATAAAATACCTATAATTAAAAAAATTGCTTGGTGTAGCGGAAAAGGTCAAAGTTTTATTCATGCGGCTGCTTGTTTTGGAGTTGATGCATTTTTAACAGGAGAAATATCAGAAGAGACAATTCATTTTATCAGAGAATATAAATTACATTTTTTTTCTGCAGGGCATCATGCAACTGAAAAATATGGTGTAGAAGCGCTTGGAAATTGGTTGTCAAACGAATATTGTTTGAATGTTAAATTTGTAAATATTGAAAACCCTATATAATTAATAAACATAAATTATTTGTTAAAATTACTAAAAAATTTTTTTAATATAATTAAAATACATTATTTTATTAAAAAAAAATTTATAGGATGTACAAAATTACTTATTTGTATATGGAAATATTGTTTCAAACAAAAAATTTGTTACATGAATAATATTTGTATTATAGAAATTAAATTATTATTATTTATAACAAATACTAATTTTATTACTATAAATATAAATTTAAACATTACTTAATAATTAATATATTAATTATATTGCTTATATACTTAACTGAATAAACACATTAATTAAACGATGATAATTATAATTATTTTTTAAATGTTGTTTTAATCATGTTGTAACTTTAATGAATTTATTATGTTTATATGTTAAGAGGTATTTTATGTACAAAAAATTAATGAAAATATGGATGAATACTAGTTGGATTAATAGTAATAACCAATCTTATATAGAAGATGTATATAAAGATGATTGTTTAAAAGATAATTTTTTTAAAAAAACTCAAGATTATTTAATTCATTGTACGAATGTTAATATATTAGATAACAATAATTTAATTGAAAAAAAAAATCAAATCTTGATAATGATAAATAATTTTAGAATGTACGGACATCTTATAGCTAAGACAAATCCTTTGTCACTAAATGATAATATAAAGTTTAAAAATTTAGAATTATCATTTTATGATTTTAATCAGGTTGATTTTAGTAATATTGTTTTAATAAATTTTTTTAAAAAAAAAATATCTAAATTTTCACAATTTACGAATTTTTATTCAATATTGAAAGATATTTATTGTTCGTCTATTGGTTTTGAATATATGTATATAAATAATTTTCGAGAAGTACAATGGATACAAAATCATATAGAACATAAATCTAAATTTTTTGAACATAATGCTATTAAAAAAATAGAAATATTAAAAAATATTATTTATGCCGAAAATTTTGAAAAATATTTACATTACAAATTTCCTGGGGCTAAAAGATTTTCTTTAGAAGGATCAGACGTATTAATTCCAATGTTACAAGAGATAATTAATTATTCTAAAAAAAATTCTATTTTCAAAATTGTTATAGGAATGGCTCATAGAGGTAGGTTAAATGTATTAATTAACGTTTTAAAAAAAGGATTAAAAGAATTATTTAATGAATTTCATGATAACAAAGTCTGTACTACTAGAAGTGATGATGTAAAATACCATAAGGGATTTAACTATAAAATAATTGGAAAAACATACGCTATAGATTTGACTTTACAATCTAATCCTTCTCATTTAGAATTTGTAAATCCAGTAATCATGGGTGTGTTAAGAGGATATTTAGAGTCCAATAAAAATATAAATAGTAAGCAAGTATTACCTATTATGATACATGGGGATGCTGCCATTACGGGTCAAGGAGTAGTTCAAGAAACGTTGAATATGTCTCAAACAAAAGGTTATAGTGTAGGAGGTACTGTTCATATCGTTATTAACAATCAAATTGGTTTTACCACTTCAAATGTTAAAAATTTAAGATCTAGTAATTATTGTACTGATATAGCAAAGATGATATCTGCACCTGTATTTCATGTTAATGCTGATGATCCCGAAGCAGCAATTTTTGTTATACAATTAGCTGTATTGTATCGGTCTACTTTTAATAAAGATGTTTTTGTTGATTTAGTATCTTATCGTAGACATGGACATAATGAATCAGACGATCCTTCAGTCACTCAACCAAAATTATATTCTATAATTCAAAAACATCTTTCAGTACAAAATATTTATTGTAAAAAATTAGAAAAATTAAAAATTTTAAATTCTAGTTTTGTAGATTTAACAATTCAAAAATATAGAAAATTTTTAGATTCTGCTTATTTTCCGAGTAATAAGAAAGAAAATATAGCGATGGAATCAACAACTTATAGTATGATTAATAAAAAAAATAAATGTTTTTTTACATCAGAAAATATACAAATTAATACTTTGTCTAAATTAGCAAATATTATTAACACGATTCCTAATTCTATAAATGTACATTTAAAAGTTAAAAATATTTATTTAGAAAGATTGAAAATGGCTAGAGGTGAATCAAATTTCGATTGGGGAGCTTCTGAAACATTAGCATATGCTACTTTGATTCAACAAGGTATTTCTTGTAGATTATCAGGAGAAGATGTAGGTAGAGGTACTTTTTTTCATAGACATGTTGTTATTTGTGATCAAATAACTAATGAAAAGTACATACCATTAAATAATATTTGTTCATCTACAAGTAAATTTTACATCTGTAACTCTGTTTTATCTGAAACGTCAGTTTTAGCTTTTGAATATGGTTATGCATCTGAAGCAAAGAAAACATTAACAATTTGGGAAGCTCAATTTGGAGATTTTTCTAATGTAGCCCAAGTGATCATTGATCAATTCATTAGTTCTGGAGAGCAAAAATGGAATAATTTATGTAATTTAGTAATTTTATTACCACATGGTTATGAAGGGCAAGGTCCAGAACATTCTTCAGCTAGATTAGAGCGTTTTTTACAATTGTGTGCTCAAAAAAATATGCACATTACTGTTCCTACCACTTCTGCGCAAATGTACCATCTACTTCGTAGACAAATATTAAATAAAATATTGAAACCTTTAATCATTTTTACTCCTAAATCAATGTTAAGAAATCCTATTACTTTTTCAAGTTTAAAAGAGCTGTCTACAGGTTGTTTTAAAGAAATATTCAATGAAATAGATAAATTTGATATTAACATGATCAATAAAATAATTTTTTGTACGGGGAAATTTTATTTTGATTTATTAATAGCAAGAAGGCAACATAATATAAATAAGATTGTAATCATTAGAATTGAAGAACTATATCCATTTCCTAAAAATTTTATATTAAAAGCAATTTTTCCTTTTTTACATGTAAAAAATTTTATTTGGTGTCAAGAAGAACCTTTAAATCAGGGAGCTTGGTTATATGTACAAACATACTTAAAGCAAATTATGCCATTAAACTCTTCTTTGAGTTGTGTATGTCGTCCTTCCAGTGCAGCGCCTGCAGTCGGTTCTAATAGAATTCATAATTATGAACAGCAATGTATTGTTAAAGAAGCATTAAATTTATCGTTTTAATAAGTAGAGGGATATGAATGAATAAAGATATTGTGCATATATATGCACCAGAATTACCTGAATCAACTATAAATGCTACAGTTATTAATTGGTATAAAAAAAAGGGGGAACAGGTTTATTGTGATGAAATATTAGTTGACATTGAAACAGATAAAATTGTTCTTGAAGTTTCTGCTACATCTAATGGTATTTTAGACAAAATTTTAAAAAAAAAGGGAGAAAAAATATTATCTAAAGAATTATTAGGTATTATTCATTTAATTAAAAATAGTAACGAAATAAATAATAAATTGTTAATAGAAAATAAAAAAAACAATTCTACATTAATTAAAAATAGAATTTTTAGTCCAAAATTAAGAAGATTTACTAAACATGAGAAATTAAAAATAAATAAAGTTATGCAAGAAAGTGATATTAATCATATTTCTGTTTTTGTTCCTAATCAATGTACTGATAAAAAAAAAATAAACGACAGTAACAAATATTTACCTATAAAACAAAAGGATAATACAAGAACAATTAATCGAGTACCAATGAGTCAGTTAAGAAAGTGTATTTCTAAGAGATTAGTAGCGGCAACAAATAACATGGCTA
Source organism: Buchnera aphidicola (Nipponaphis monzeni) (assembly GCF_006741185.1). NCBI lineage: Bacteria > Pseudomonadati > Pseudomonadota > Gammaproteobacteria > Enterobacterales > Erwiniaceae > Buchnera > Buchnera aphidicola. The sequence goes on from NZ_AP019379.1 coordinate 321,335, forward strand.
TGTTAACAACTTTTAATGAAGTAAATATGCAATCGATAATACAATTGAAGAAAAAATATAGTGATGTATTTGAAAAAACACATAGTATTAAGCTAGGATTAACATCTTTTTTTGTAAAAGCAGTAGTTGAAGCATTAAAAATTTTTCCAAAAATGAATGCATCAATTGATGGTGAAGAAATTATATATTACAATTACTTTGATATAAGTATTGCTATGTCAACTAATAGGGGTTTAGTGACTCCAGTATTAAAAAATGTTGATTTTATGAATATCTGCGATATAGAAAAAGAAATCAAAAGTTTTAAACTGAAAGCAAATAATAAAAAATTGTTAATTGACGATTTGACAGGTGGTAATTTCACCATTACTAATGGTGGAATTTTTGGTTCTCTTTTTTCTACTCCAATTATTAATCCTCCACAAACAGCTATTTTAGGGTTACATACAATTCAAAATAGACCTATAGCTATTAACAAAAACGACATGCGAATATTACCAATGATGTACTTAGCTTTATCTTATGATCATCGATTAATAGATGGAGAAGATGCTATTAAATTTTTAAAAAAGATAAAAGAAATCATTGAAGATTATTCTAGAATAATTCTAAATGTTTAAAATTGAGATATTTTTTGTTATTATATATTAGTATTTTTTAAAAACAAATATACGTATTATTTGTATTAAATTATATAAATGTTTACATATTGTTAATAAAACAATTTATAGGTAACAATTTAAAAAAATATTACTATAAATTACTAATTTTATTATTATAATATGTAAATATTTTATGTATTATAATAATTGTTAAAAAAATAGAATATTAAATTTATGATCTCAAATTTTTTATTTTTTATAACATATTTATATAATAATTAAATAATAAAAGCATTTATAAAAAAATATTATGTATTTAGTGTTTTATTTGCATGAATAATTGCATCATTTATATTCAAAAATATTTATATAGAGTTTTTTGTTTAAAATAGTATTTTAAATTATTAATATAATATGCAGTATATTTTGATATCTAAAACATTAATAAAATATATTTTTTGTTATAAGGTATTTAAAATGAATAAAAAAGTAGTATTAATTAGACACGGAGAAAGTTTGTGGAATAAATTAAATAAATTTACAGGTTGGACAGATATAGAATTATCTGAAAAGGGAATATTAGAAGCAGTTAACGCTGCTTATAAATTATCTAATCAAAATTTTATTTTTGATATAGCTTATACTTCTTATTTAAAAAGAGCTATACATACTTTATGGATTATTTTAAAAAAAATTAATCATTCTTGGATTCCTGTAAATAAAACTTGGAAGTTAAACGAAAGACATTATGGAGCTCTTCAAGGATTAAATAAAGATACGACCGCTTTACAATATGGGGAAAAAGAAGTTTATTTATGGAGACGAAGTTTTATTGCTATACCTCCTAAAGTACAATTGTCTAGTAAATTTTTCCCTGGAAATGATGTTAAGTATTTACATGTAAATCCTAATATTTTACCAACTTCTGAAAGTTTACAATGTACACAAAATAGAGTAATACCATATTGGAAAAAAATAATTACAAAAACATTAAAACAAAATAAAAGAATTTTAATAGTTGCTCATGGGAATTCTTTAAGAGCATTAATTAAATATCTCAATAAAATAGATGATGAAAAAGTTGTTAATTTGGATATACCAACTGGACATCCTATTATTTATGAATTTGATGAAAATTTCAAACCTTTACAATATTACTTTTTGTAATAGTTTTATTATTTTTGGTAAAAATATCATTGTATAATAAATGTGAATACAAAATTTATATATTAATTAATAATATAATCATTACTAATTTTTAATAATTTTGTAAATATACTAGTTGTTGTTATCACACATTGTGATAAAAAAATTAAATAAAAAATAATAGATAATTATTTACATCTCATTATTAATTAAAGTAATTAATAATGATATGTAAATTTCTTTTTTTAAAATAAGATTATGTCAATATCAGAGATTTTTTTAAAGAAATATATGCATATATTTAATATATGTTTGATATAATTTAAAATTAAAGTTTAATTTCATCGATATCTTTATTAAAAGATACTATACTGTGTGTTTAAAATAAACGTACTATTATTTAAATATAAAATAATTACTTATGTAGGAATACTATGATAAAAAAAATAGGAGTACTAACTAGTGGAGGAGATGCTCCAGGGATGAATGCAGCTATTAGAGGGGTTGTTAGAACAGCATTAAGTAATGATTTAGAAATATTTGGAATTAATGATGGATATTTAGGATTATTTAAAGATAAAATATTTAAATTAAATAGATTTAGTGTTTCTGATGTGATTAATAAAGGTGGTACATTTCTTGGTTCAGCTCGATTTTCACCTTTTAAAATATACAATAATAGACAAATTGCAATTAAAAATATGAAAAAAAGAGATATTAATGCGCTAATTGTTATAGGAGGTGATGGTTCTTATATTGGTGCTCAAAAATTAACTGAAATGGGTTTTGCTTGTATTAGTATTCCAGGAACGATAGATAACGATGTAGTAGGAACAGATTATAGTATAGGGTATTTTACAGCATTAGAAACAATTGTAAAATGTATTGACAAATTAAGAGATACTTCATCATCTCATCAAAGAATATCTATAGTTGAAATTATGGGAAGGCAGTGTGGAGATTTAACATTAGCAGCAGCTATTGCTGGAGGATGCGAATTTATAGTGTTGCCAGAAGTCAATTATGATAAAAAAGAATTGCTAAAAGAAATAAAAAAAGGTATTAATAAAGGGAAAAAGCATGCAATCGTTGCTATTACTGAGTACATTTGCAATGTTACAGAATTAGCAAAATATATTGAAAAAGAAACACAGAGAGAAACTAGAGCAACTATTTTAGGACATATTCAAAGAGGAGGATCCCCTGTAGTATATGATAGAATTTTAGCGTCTAGAATGGGGGCATATTCTGTAGAATTACTATTAAAAGGTTACAAAAGTAGATGTATAGGTATCAAAAATGAAAAATTAGTACATTATGATATAAAATTTGCATTAAAAAATTTAAAAAAAAATTTTAAATCAGATTGGTTAAAGACAGCTAAAACACTTTTTTAAAAGATATGTATCAATTTCTTTCTTAAAAATTTTATATTTAAATTATATAATTATGTGTTAATGATAATTAAATGTTTATTTATAATATTATCATAAAATGTAATAATATAAATGCATTTAAAAAAATCAAATACTAATTTTTATATAAATTATTAGTATAAGGATTGATTTGACTAATTTATATTCTTTTATGTACATATTTATGTATAAACAATGTATAAACATTAATAAATATTATTTATGAAAGTTAACTACTTGTTTATAAACAATTTTATTATAAATAAGTTTAAACTTTTTAATAATATTTTTAATTATTTTTAGAAATTTTGTGATATAAAAGTTCTTTATTTTGTGTTGATGTTTTAATCAATGAAATAGTTATTTTTTAAAATTTACATATTGTTAACTAATATCCCATTATTTAAATGATATTTTTTAAATGCGTATAAATATTTTTTGCATTAATGTAATAATTTTAGCATTTAAAATATAAAATTTAATATTTAATTTTTTTTTAAAAGAAACACATTTTATTAACATTTTATTAATTTTAATAAAAATTAATTTGTTAATATTAGTAAATCATTTTAAATTTCTTAAGTATAAACATTTACACTTTTTAAGTATTAATATATTTATATTTACAAATATTGTTTAATAACATTAACTAATATTTCATTATACTTTAGTATATGAATTATTTGCTAAAACATTTGTTTCTTCAATTAAAAATAAATAATTTTTTTTGAAATATTATAAATTTTTAATTTTAAAATATCAATTTTTGATATTTATGTCAATAGATTATTACTTCAAGAACTTTTTTTACAACTCAATTTTTTATTAATATTACTAGTAAATTTTATTAATAGTTTTTTTGTTAATATTTAATTAATTTTGTACATTTAATAATATCTATAAATTGATCACAATCTAATGAAGAGTTGCCAATTAATACACCATTTACATCTTTTACAGACAGTATTTCTAGAGCATTTTTTTTGTTTACTGATCCGCCGTATTGAATTATTAATTTTTTAGAAATATTAATATCATAACGACTAATGTAATGACGTATAAATTGATGCATATATTGTATATAATTAGTACTAGCAGATTGATTAGATCCTATAGCCCATATTGGTTCATAAGCTATGATAGCTTTATCAAAAGCTTGATATCCTACTAATTGGATTATAGTATCAATTTGTTCTTTACAAATTTTTTGTGCTTTGTTTGCATTTTTTTCTTCTTTTGTTTCACCAATACATAAAATAGGTATAAGTTTAAAACTTTTAACTAATTTAAACTTTTTAGCAATTAATTCTTTTGTTTCATTATGGTGAATGCGTCTTTCTGAGTGTCCTACAATAACATATTTTATATTTTCTATTTCTTGTAGCATAGATATAGATGTTTCTCCTGTAAATGACCCTAAAATATTGACATCAATATTTTGTGCTGTTAAAGAAATATGATTGTTATGTAATTGTTGAAGTATTAAATTAAATGTTTCTAAATGTAATATTGGAGGAGCTATAGAAATTTTTAAGTGATGATCATAATTTATAGTGCTTAAATAACTGTTTAATTTTTTACAAAAGTCAAGAATTATTTTTTTGTTGTTATTTAATTTCCAATTTCCTATAATAAGTAATTTTTTCATGAAATATCCTAATAGAACATATAAGTTTAATTGTTAACAAAACTAAAAACTAAGTTACTGATTATGGTAACAGTAACTTAGATTAATTAACAATAATTAAAATTGTTAATTTTAATTTTTAAGTAATCTTAATCTATAACAATTGTTCGCAAGATTTTTCCAGGTTTAAAATAAGGTATATATTTTCCTTTTAGTTTAATTTTATTACCGGTTTTAGGATTACATCCAATCCTAGGTTTTTTATAATGTAAAGAAAAACTTCCGAATCCTCTAATTTCAATACGCTTTCCTTTTATTAAAGATAATATCATACATTTTAAAATTTCTTTTATTGACAATTTAATTTCTTTAATGGAAAGGTTTAAATGATTTTCAATAATTTTAGAAAAAAACTCTGAATTTTTCATAAATCCTCTGATCATTTTTTAAAATTAATTCAAAATGTAATCATAAATTTATGTCTTATAATAACATAATATTCAGAAAATTTATTCTGTGTTTTTTGCAGCTTTAAAAGCTTCTAACATTACATTAGTATTATTTGTTTTATTTAGTTGTTTATTTGAGGATAAATTTAATTGATTATTATATTTTTTTTGATTATTAACAAAAGATAATTGAATTAATCTATTTTTTTTATCGATAGCATATATTTTAACTTCAATATTGCTACCTATTGTAAAGTTTACAGAATTATTTGCACAATTATAATTTACAATTTCAGTTTTTTTTAAAATACCTTCAATATTATTAGATAATTGTATTGTGATTCCTTTCGTATCATCTATTTTAGTTATTTGTCCTGATATTATATTACCTATTTTATGATTAGATATGTACTCAATAAAAGGATCAATTTGTAATTGTTTTATCCCTAATGAAATACGTTCTCGATCTGGATCAACTTGTAGAATAACTGCAGATATTTCTTCCCCTTTTTTATAATTTTTAACAGCTTCTTCTCCAGTTAAAACCCAAGATATATCAGATAAGTGCACTAATCCGTCGATGCCTCCATGTAGTCCAATAAAAATTCCAAAATCTGTGATAGATTTTATTTTACCTGTTATATGAGTTCCTTTTTTGTTTGTTTCATAAAATTTTTTCCAAGGATTAATCGTACATTGTTTTATTCCTAGTGAAATACGACGTCTTCCTTCATCAATATCTAAAATCATTACTTGAACTATATCATTTAAAGACACTACTTTAGAAGGGTGGATATTTTTATTTGTCCAATCCATTTCAGATACATGTACCAAACCTTCTACACCTTCTTGAAGCTCAACAAAACAACCATAATCAGTTAAGTTAGTAACTTTTCCAGATGTTTTAGATTTTTCTGGATATTTTTTACAAATATTTACCCAAGGATCTTCTCCCAGTTGTTTTAATCCTAAAGATACTCTAGTTTTTTCTTTATCAAATTTTAAAACTTTAACTGTAATTTTGTCACCCATATTTACTATTTCACTAGGGTGCTTTACACGTTTCCAAGCCATATCGGTAATATGTAATAATCCATCAACACCTCCTAAATCAATAAATGCTCCATAATCAGTTAAATTTTTAATAATACCTTTAATTTCGGAACCCTCTGTTAAATTTTTTAAAAAATGATCTCGTTCTGCACTATTTTCAGATTCAATGACAGCTTTTCTTGAAACCACTACATTATTTCTTTTTTGATCTAATTTTATTACTTTAAATTCTAACTCTTTTCCTTCTAAATGTGATGTATCTCTAATAGGTCTAATATCTACTAATGATCCAGGTAAAAAAGCCCTAATATCATTAATTGCTACAGTGAATCCTCCTTTAACTCTTCCATTAATAATACCTATAATAACTGAAGAATTTTCATATGATTGTTCTAAAATAATCCATGATTCATGTCTTTTAGCTTTTTCTCTAGATAAAATAGTTTCTCCAAATCCATCTTCTATCGCATCTAAAGCTACGTCCACTGTATCACCTATTTTTACATCTAATAAACCTTGAGTATTTTTAAATTGTTCTAAAGGAATACTAGATTCTGATTTTAACCCTGCGTCAACTAATACTATATCTTTGTTTATAGAAATTACAATACCTTGTATAATAGATCCAGGTTTTGTTTCGATTGTTTTTAAAGACTCTTTAAATAATTGAGCAAAGGATTCTTTCATTTTAGTTCATGTGAAAAATTAAGTTCAACAACTATTTTATATCAATATTAAATAGAGTTGTTATTAGTTATCAACAATATTCCTTTTTATTGAATGAAGTATATATGTTACACATTTTCATATTATTAACAGATATAATTAAAATTATTTAATTAATTTTGTAAATGTAATTCATTGCTTGTTTTAAAACTTCAATAAATGTCATATTTGTAGTATCTATTATTATAGCGTCTTTTGCTGGGATTAAAGGAGAATTTTTTCTAGATATATCTCTTTCATCGCGCATTTGGATTTCTTTTTGTAGTGTCAAAAAATTAATGTTTATTCCTTTATTTTGTAATTCTTGTAAACGTCTTTGAGTCCTAATATTTAATGATCCAACTAAAAATATTTTTAATATAGCGTCAGGAAAAATTATAGTACCCATATCTCTACCGTTAGTTACAATTCCTGGATATATTCTTAGCGATCTTTGTTTTAAAAAAAATATTTTTCTAATAAAAGGAATAGATGCAATTTCAGAAGCAAAATTAATTACTTTTTGGTCCATTAAATTTTTTTGAGATATTTCTTGATGACAAAACAATATTTTTAATTCTAGATGTTTCTTAGAAAAGAATGTAACAATATTATTGCATGTTTGTATAATATTTTTTTTTAAAAAAAAAATATTATACTTTAGTAAAATAAAAGCTAAAGATCTGTATATTTTCCCAGATTCTAAATTAAACCAATTCAATCGTTTTGCAATAGATGTGCTTAGCAAGCTTTTACCTACTCCGCTTGGACCATCAATTGTTATTACTGGAGCTAATTTTTTCATATAAAAACTCTAAATAATAAATATACATTAATATATATAAAAAAATTTTTTTTGTATAAACTATTTATAATTATTATTATAAATGATATTTTTTAAAATTAAAAATTTATATGTTAAATATCTTTAATTTAATTTTTTTAGAGATTTGATGATAATAAAAAATTATTTAAAGACACTGATCGATAACAAATGTTTAAAAAAATTAGGATATGTTTTGAATGTACATTCCGGATTTAAAATAGTTACAGCTACTTCTGATAAAGCTATTAACGCAAAACACATTGCTATACGATGGTCATTGTAAGTATTTATTACTGCATATTGGAAACAGTTAGGAGGTGTAACACTAATGTAATTTTTCCCTTCTTTTACAATTGCTCCGATTTTTCTAAGTTCAGTAGACATAGCTAAGATGCGATCTGTTTCTTTAACTCTCCAATTATAAATATTACGAATAACTGTTGTACCTTGAGCAAACAAAGCTACTATAGCTATCGTCATAGCTGCATCTGGAATATGATTCATATCTAAATTCACACTTTGTAAATAATTTTTTTGACAAGTAATATAATTTTCTTTTATATTAATTATAGCTCCCATTTTTTTTAATATTTTGGTAAATTGTATATCTCCTTGAATGCTATTTACACCAACACCATTAATCTTAACTTTTTTCCCTTTAATAGCTGCAGCTGCTAAAAAATATGATCCTGAAGACATGTCGCCTTCAATATATAGCGATTGTGGAGACACATATTGTTGATTTCCTTTAATTAAAAAGGTTTTGTAATTATTGTGTATAATATGTACTCCAAATTTTTTAATTAATTGTAAAGTAATATCGATATATGGTTTTGATACTAATTGATCTTTGACTGATATGTAAGTATCTTTAGAAGCAAGAGGACAAGCAATCAATAACGCTGTTAAGAATTGACTAGAAATGTTGCCATTAATACATATATTTCCTCCAATGAAACCACCTTCTAAAGATATCGGTGGAAATTTAGTATCGTTGATATAATTAATAATAGCACCTCCTTGTCGTAATGCGTTTACAAGATCATTAATTGGCCTTTCTTGCATACGTTTATCACCTGTTAATTCGATTTTATTGTTACCTAAAGAAAAAACAGCAACAAGAGAACGCATTGATGTACCTGAATTACCTAAAAATATTTTTTTATTATAATTATGATAAAATGCATTTGTATTACCATATATAGTACAATGGTTATCATTATTAAATTTTTTTATTGTAATGCCAATTGTTTTTAATGCATTTAACATATGTCGAGTATCGTCACTACAAAGTAAGTTGTAAATGTTAGTTATTCCTTTAGACATTGCTGCAAGTAATAAAATACGATTTGAAATACTTTTAGATCCAGGTAATTGAACATTTCCAATAACATAAGAAATTGGTTGTATAGTCAAAGATGTTTGCATATTTAAGACTAACCTCAAAATAATGTATTTAATTTATTATTAAATAATTATTTATAATAATTTTCATAAATAATTTCAGTTTAACCATATTTTTTTTCAAATTTTAACATAAAATTAACTAATTTTTTCACACCTTTTAGAGGCATAGCATTATAAATAGAAGCCCTAATACCTCCTATAAAATTATGACCTTTTAAAGAATGTAAACCTATTTTATGTGACTCTTTTAAAAAAATTTTGTGAAGTGATGTATTAAAAATGTTAAAAACAACATTCATTTTAGATCTATTTTTATAACTTATGTTGTTAATATAAAAATCTGTATTATCTATTGTATCATATAATAATTTAGATTTTTTTTCATTTTCTTGTTCTATGTGTGATAATCCTCCATTTTGTTGTATCCATTGAAATACTAAAAATGATAAATACCATGAAAATGTAGATGGTGTATTAAACATAGAGTTGCTTTTAGACAATAAATTATAATCTAGTATGGAAGGTGGCTTAATAATATTAGATATTTTTAATAAGTTTTTTTTTATGATAATTAAAGTGATTCCAGATGGGCCAATATTTTTTTGTGCTCCAGCATAAATAACGCTATAATTTTCAATATTTATTTTACGTGATAAAATTGTTGAAGAAAAATCTCCTACTACTATTTTATTAGTGAATGTAGGTTCTTCATGTATTGCTATACCTTCTATAGTTTCATTAGGACAATAATGTATATAAGAAACTGTATTATTACTTAATAACCAATCTTTTATTGGTAATATACTAACTTTGTTATTTATTATTTTTTTGACGTTAATTATGTTAGGATTACAATATTTTTTTGATTCTATAGCAGCAGCTAAAGACCAAAAACCAGTATTTATATAATCTGCTTTTGTAACTTTATCAATTAAATTGAGTGGAATTGCAGAAAATTGTCCTCTTGCTCCACCATGACAAAATAAGATTTCGTAACTGTGAGGTACATTTAATATTTTTCTTAAAATTTTAATAGATTTTTTTGTCATATTAAAAAATTCTTCACTTCTATGACTCATTTCTAGTATTGAAACTCCTAAATTTTTCCAATTTAAAAATTCTTTTTGAGCTATGAGCATTACTTCTTTAGGTAACATTGCAGGACCAGCACTAAAATTATAAATTTGATTCATTATTTATATGCCTAAAATATAATAAAAACTAATTAAGTTTTGCAACTTTAAAAAAAATAACTTATTCAATAATAATTATTGATAGTGTTTACTAAATAAATTTAATTAATTGAGAAATTGATTTTCTTAAAATTTTGTAAATAAATGGACTAAATATTGTTATTTTATATTATAATATATTATATATATATAATGTTTGTTTTTCCAATATTTTATACTATTAATGATATAAAATTATTATTTTATAAATTTTAAACCATTCATATATTTTTTTTGTAATATTTCAGGTACTTCTATTCTTCCAAAAGAATCTTGGTAATTTTCTAAAATTGCAGCTAATGTACGACCAATTGCTAATCCAGATCCATTAATAACATGAAGTAATTTTTTATTATTACTTAATGTATCTAAATATTTTATTTGCATACGTCTAGTTTGAAAATCACTCGTATAGGAACAAGATGAAACTTCTCTATATTTTTTTTGAAAAGGGAACCAAACTTCTAAATCATATGTTTTAGCTGCTGAAAAACCCATATCTCCAGTACATAATAATATTTTTCTATATGGCAATTTTAATAATTTTAAAATTTTTTCTGCATGTGATGTTAATATTTCTAATGCTTGTAAAGAATTTTTAGGTGATACAATCTGAATAATTTCGACTTTATCAAATTGATGCATACGAATTAGTCCTCTTATGTCTTTTCCATAAGAAGATGCTTCAGATCGGAAACATGGAGTAAGAGCAGTTAACATAATTGGCAAATCTATTTCTTTTATAGTAGTGTTCTTTAATAAGTTAACTAAAGGTACTTCTGCTGTAGGTATTAAAATATAATGATCACTTTTTGTATTTGAGAAATTATTTGTTACATAAAACAAATCTTTACTAAATTTGGGTAATTGTCCAGTGCCAAATAGACACTGAGGATTAACTAAATAAGGAACATAAGTTTCTATATATCCATGTTCTTTAGTATGTATATCTAACATAAATTGTCCTAAAGCTCTATATAACAAAGCAATGTCGCCTTTCATAACTACAAAACGAGATCCAGAAATTTTTGTTGCGTTGTCCCAATCTAATCCTTTTAAGTTGTTACCTAATTGAATGTGATCTTTTATTAAAAAATTATAATTTTTAATTTTTCCCCATTGAGTAATTTGTACATTATTTTTGCTATTTATTCCTATAGGAACACTTTTATGAGGAATATTAGGTATGTTTGTTAAGAATTGTAAAATTTTTTCTTGTAATATAGTTAATTTTTTTTTTTTAGATAATAATTTTTTGTTTAAGACAATTACATTCAGTTTAATATGATCATAATTTTTTTTAGCAATTTTATATTGTCCTATTAGTTTAGATAATAATCTACGGGAATTTTGTAATTTTTCTGTTTCTAATTGTAATTTCCTTCTAATGTTATCTATTAAAAAAATTTGTTTATAATTTAAAAAAAAATTTCTAGATTGTAATTTATTAAAGAAAACTTTAGAATTTTTACGCATTAATTTTAAATTTATCATTTTTATGATCTATTGAATAGAATAAAATATAATATGTTAAAGATGATTATATAAATAACAAAATTTATATAAAGTAATTATTTATAGTATAATAAATAGAAAAACATTGTAAGTATAATAATAATGAATAATTTTTTAAATAAAAAAAATAATGAAAAAAAATTTTTGATTATTGTAAATAAATAGCTTGTTTAATTTAAAAGTTATATAAAAATTTACATAATCATTATTAATAGAATTTAAAAACCCAAAAGCAATATTATAATATTTAAAATTATTTAAATTCAATTATTTATATAATATATATTAAAAAACATTAATATAAATGTCATTATAATTTATAGTTATTGTAACTATGTTTAACAAAAATTCATATAATATATAACATTATATGTTATTATTTTAATAAAAATAAATTTTTTCATTAAAAACTAAAAAACAATTAAATTTTAAAATTTAATTATTAAATGTTTTTAGTCAAAAATAATATGAATCATATATGAAAATACATAAAAATAAAATTTATAAGTTAATTATTATAGGAACAGGTCCAGCTGGATATACAGCTAGTATATATTCAGCTAGAGCAAATTTAAATCCATTATTAATTACAGGACCATTGCAAGGAGGGCAATTAATTAATACTAATAAAGTAGAAAATTGGCCAGGTCAAAATATGACTATTAGTGGTTTTAATTTAATGAACAAATTTTATAAGCAATCTATCAAATTTAAAACAGAAATAATAATAGACGAAGTTGAAAAAGTATTTTTTAAAAAAAAACCAATAGTTTTAATTGGAACAAATACGTATATTACTCATTCGTTGATTATAGCAACAGGTGCTAATCCTCGTTATTTAGGATTACAATCAGAAAATATTTTTAAAAACAAGGGAATATCAACATGCGCTATATGTGATGGATTTTTTTATAAAAATAAAGAAGTCGCAGTTGTTGGAGGTGGTAATACAGCTTTAGAAGAAGCTCTTTATTTGTCAAAAATATCAAATAGAGTACATTTAATTCATCGCAATAATTTTTTTAAAGCTGAAAAAATTTTGGTAAAAAAAATACTTTCTAAAGTACAAAAAAAAAGTATTATTTTATATACTAATTTTGTTATTAAAGATATTTTAGGAGATCATAAAACAATTAAATCTATTCAAATACAGTCTACTATCGATAAAAAATGTACAAAAATAGTGTATATATCTGGATTATTTATAGCAATTGGTAGTTATCCAAATACTAAAATTTTTGATAATCAACTTAAAATGCATAATGGATATATCAATACTAAAGGAGGAATTCATGGAGGAGCGACTATGACTAGTATACCAGGAATATTTGCTGCTGGAGACGTAGTAGATCATATATATAAACAAGCTATTACAGCTGCAGCTTCAGGTTGTATGGCTGCTATAGATGCAGAGAAATATTTAGAAAACTATAATAGTTAAAATGTTATTTAATATATATAAATTTATTTTTTTTTTAAAAAAAATGTTTGTATTAATATGTATAAAATATAAATGTTATATATATATGTTATAAAAAATTTGTTTACACACCATAATTGCGTTATTTATGTAAAATAATTATTTATTTGTATTAAAATAAATGAGGAAATATTATTAATGAAAGAAGAAAGTATTGAAATGCAAGGAATTATAACAGATACATTACCTAACACGATGTTTCGTGTAAAATTAGAAAATGGACATACAATAATTGCTCATATTTCAGGAAAAATGAGAAAAAATTATATAAGAATATTAACTGGAGATAAAGTTACAATAGAACTAACTCCTTATGATTTAACAAAAGGAAGAATAATTTTTAGAAGTCGATAATATCAATTTTTATTTTTATATAATATTATGAAATAAATGAATGAAACTATTTGATATTATTTTATTTTTTTTAAAAATTTTTGAAATAGATTGTTTTAGTAGTAAAAATATATTTTTTATAAATTTATTTTTTTTAAAAAAAATTTTGTTTTAATTTAAATTTTTATTAAATTTATTTAATATATTTGAAATTGATTAAATTATTATTAATATAATTTACATTAATGTTTATTAGTAACTATTCTTTTTAAAATATTTAATATATTTAAATTAAGGTTTATATGCGTACGATGTATTGTGGAGAAGTATTAGAAAAACATGTTAATAAAACAATATTTTTGTGTGGTTGGGTTCAAAACATAAGAAAATTTGGTAATTTTATCTTTATAGATATGAGAGATTGTACAGGTTTAATACAAATTTTATTCGATTTTACTTATACAAAAAAAATTTTAGAAGCAAAAAAATTAAAAAATGAATTTTGTATACAAGTAATTGGAAAGGTACAATTAAGAAATAAAAAAAATGTTAACCTTAAGTTATTTACTGGGACAATAGAATTATTAGCTACTTCATTACTAATTTTTAATTCGTCTGATCCTTTACCATTAGATAATTATAAGAAAAATAAGGAAACAGTACGTTTAAAATATCGTTATTTGGATTTAAGAAAACCTTCGATGTTGTATATTTTAAAACTAAGAAGTAAAATTACACATTGGATTCATAATTTTATGAATTTAAACAATTTTATTAATGTAGAAACACCTATATTAACAAAATCTACTCCAGAAGGAGCAAGAGATTATATAGTACCTAGTAGAAATTATCCTAAAAAATTTTATGCATTACCTCAATCACCTCAAATATTTAAACAACTACTTATGATATCTGGATTTGATAGATATTATCAAATTGTTAAATGTTTTAGAGATGAAGATTTAAGGTCTGATAGACAACCTGAATTTACACAAATTGATTTTGAAATGTCATTTATGACTGCTGATCAAGTTAGAAACTTTATAGAATTGATGATAATTCAATTGTGGCTAAAAATAAAACAGATAAAATTAAAACCTTTCCCTGTAATGAACTTTGAAGATGTTATAAATTTATATGGTACAGATAAACCGGATTTAAGAAATCCAATTAAATTAATTGAAATATCAGATTTATTAAGTGTAAATATTTGTAATTTTATTTATAAAAACTATAATGTTAAAAACAGTCGCATTGCAGCTTTTGTTATTCCAAAGAATATTAAATTAAATAAATGTAATATTATTAAATATTTTGATCTTATGAAAAAATATGAAATATGTAATTTATTTTACTTAAAAATAAATATTAAAAAATTTAATAATAATAACAACAACAATTTTGTGCAACAGTTATGGAATACAGGGTGCATGCAAAAAATAATATGTCGAATGAATATAAAAGATGGTGATTTTATTTTTATAATAGGACATTTAAAAAAAATAGTTAATAAAGCATTTAATATTTTTAGAAAACAATTAAATATAGATTTTAATTTAATAAATAAAAAATCTTGGAGACCATTATGGATAATAAATTTTCCATTATTTTATAAAAAAAACAATGCACGTTTTTATTCAATGCATCATCCTTTTACATCTCCAAAAAATATTAATGATTTAGAAAATATTAAAAATCCTAAAAAAGTAATAGCCGATTCTTACGATTTAGTAATCAATGGATATGAAATAGGAGGAGGTTCAGTAAGGATTCATAATTTAAATATTCAACAAAAAATATTTGATATATTAGGTATAGATAAAGTAGCACAAAAAGAAAAATTTGGTTTTTTTATAGAAGCTTTAAAATTTGGAACACCTCCACATGCAGGTATGGCATTAGGATTAGATCGAATTGTTATGTTATTATCTAAAACAAATGATATTAAAGATGTCATTGCTTTTCCTAAAACTACAGAAGCTACTTGTTTAACTACTCAGGCACCATCGTACTTAGATATTAACACTTTGAATAAATTATTTATTAAAACAAATTAATGTTTTTTATAACATTATTGTAGTATTTATAAATATATTAAATAAAATTAATAAAATACAAATTTTTATAAAATATTTAAAAAAAGTAATAAAAAATTCAAAAAATTATTATGTATGATCATAAAAATAATTTTTGTTCAATTATATAAATTGTTTTTATAAATAAATGTAATAACTGTTGTATTACAAATTTATTAAAGTAAGCAATAATTCTCATCAAAAAATAAAATTTGTTTATTTTTAATTAATGTTTAATAATGTATTTTTATGAATTTTATTTTATGTAGAAATTTCATCATTATTATAATGACAGTAAATATTATGTACGTTTATATGTGTTACAAAAAAAAGTGTAGTATTTTTTGTTACGTATATAAAAAAATAATTATTTTAACATTATTAATGATTATCTATTTATTTAAATAATACTTATATTATAAATAGTAACAAGAATTTCTTAATATGTACATAATGTATTACTAAAAAAGTATTTTAAATTAATAAAATAATATTTATTATTACTATTAATTGATAATATGATAAGTTTTTATATAACTTTGTTTGTAAAATGAATAAATATAATTTTTTTATATGAGCTATACCATTAAAAAATTATTTATAACATATATTATTAATTTCAAAATTTTATTTTCTTAAAAATTTTAAATATACATTTGGTTGTTTGAAAAAATAATCTGTTTAATTAATAAATTTTTAACAAGTAACATTTAACTTTTTATTTGTATAATATATTTATTATTTGATATTTTTTTTAAAATTACTATAAAAATATCCATTTTATTTTTTTAGTAATTTAACTTGATTAGTTATATTTTATATATGTAAAATTTATTTATACATTACATAATATTTTTTAAAAATATAGTTTAAAAAAAATTAAATTACTTTAATATAAATAAATTATTCAAAGGTTATTAATATTTTTTGTATTAAAATATTTTATATAATTGTAATATGATATAAAACAAATATTATGTATATAAATATAAACTGTATTTTTTATATGTTTATCAATAAATAAAAATTAAAAATAATGTTTAAAAAAAATTAATGAATAATATTATATTAATAACAATAATTATCAATATAAAATTAATAATGTATTATTGAAAATATACAGATAAACAATTTATTAAAATTAAAAAATCATTTAATATTAATTATTTAAATTTTATATTATATATTGTATTACTTATAACAAATAAAATTTATTAAATTAATTTAATTTGTTATTTGTAAAAATTTTTTTATACATTTTGGAAATTATTTATACATATAAATTTTATTTGTTGTTATTTGAATAATATTTGTTTTTTTTGATCAATGTGTAACTTAAATTATTACTACACATTTGTTTTAAAAAAATGTTAATAAATAATATGTAATTATGATTTATTTTTTTAATTTATATTTTAAATTAATTAGTTATGGTTATTGTATAGTAATTTTTTTAAAGTTTTAATAAATTATTTTTAATAAAATGTTTTTTTTAGAAAAAATAAATGAATTTTTAAAAAATAGGTATCCTTTAAAGGATATATAAAAAATTCAAAATATTAAAATATAACTTTCTAAATAATAATTATTAACAAATATTAAACACATTTTTTATAAAAAAATAATTAGTCAATTATTATAAAAAACAATAATTAATATATTATATAATATTATTAGCGTACTTTAAATATATCATTAATTTATTTTATATTAAAACTATTTTTAATATAAATTTTAAGTGTAAATTATGAATAAAATTAATATTTTAAAGAAAGTATTATATATATAAAATATACATTTTTAATATTAAATTGATTATTAAATTTTATTTATTATTAAACGATAATAAATAAGATAATAATTTAAAAAATTTTATTTTACTTGTAATATTCTACTTGAATTAGTTTTTCCGATAGCTCCTATTTTATCACCTTGAGTAAATATTACTAAATTACCTTTTGATAAAAACTTTTGACTCAATAACAAATCAATAGCTTTATGTGCAGCTAATAAGCCTTCATCTTCATTTTTAAAATAAACAGGAATTACTCCTCTATATAATGAAGTTAATTTTAAAGTATTTTGGTTTTTTGAAAGAGCAAATATAGGTAATCCTGAACTAATCCTAGAAGTCATTAAAGCTGTTCTTCCAGATTCCGTCATTGTAACAATAGCCGATATACCTTGTAAATGATTAGCTGCATACATTACAGACATAGCAATTACTTCTTCGATATTGTTAAACTTTTCGTTCAAACGATGTCTAGAAATGTTGATGCTAGGCATTTTTTCAGCACCTTTACATATTTTTTGCATTGTTTGAATAGTTTCTATAGGATATTTTCCAGAAGCTGTTTCTCCAGATAACATGACAGCATCACTTCCATCTAAAACTGCATTAGCTACGTCCATAACTTCAGCTCTTGTAGGGAAGGGATTTAATATCATAGATTCCATCATCTGTGTAGCAGTAATTACTACTCTATTTAATTGTCTAGCTTTTTTAATTAAATTTTTTTGTATACCTGCTAATTCTGCTTCTCCTACTTCAATTCCTAAATCACCTCTAGCTACCATAATAGCATCAGATGCTACAATAATTTCTTTAATTGTTGTTTCGTTTGAAACTGCTTCAGCTCTTTCTATTTTAGCAATAATTTTTGCATTACATCCATAAGAGTGAATCAATTTTCTTGCTTTTTCGATATCTTTTGCTGATCTAGGGAAAGAGACAGCTAAATAATCAACACCAATGTTTATTGCAGTTAAAATATCTTTTTTATCTTTATCAGTTATAGAATTAGCCGATAAACCACCTCCTAACTTATTAATACCTTTATTGTTAGATAAATATCCTCCGATTAAAACTTTTGTAAATATTTTGTTATTTATTACTTTTTCTATTTTTAATTGTATTTTTCCGTCATCAAGTAACAAAATATCTTTAGAATATACATCATTAGGTAAATTTTTATAATTAGTACCTACCATTTTAGCGTTACCTAATGAATTATTTAAAGTATTATCTAAAATAAATATTTGTCCTTTTTTTAAAAATACTCGATCATTTTCAAATTTAGATATTCTAATTTTAGGTCCTTGCAAATCTCCTAATAATGCAATGTGACAATTTAATTTTTTTCTGATTTGAATTACTTTTTTTGCTCTATAGTAATGATCTTTTGTTGATCCATGAGAAAAATTTAATCTTAGTACATTAACTCCAGATTTCATCATTTGTTCTAAAATTGTCAAACTGTCTGTAGCTGGTCCTAATGTTGCAATAATTTTAGTTCTTCTTCGTCGTATGATCATATATGATCCCAATTGTTATAATAATAAGAAATTAATTTTTTAAAAAATATTAGTTTATTTATTTATAATTTGTTCATTTTAACTTATCACATTTTAAGTAAATAAAAAAATATATAATTTAAATTATTAATAAATGTATGTTACTACATTAGGATATTATGGTATAACGTAATAAAATCATTCCTTTTACCTAAGTAATGCAGTTGATTGTAAATTTACAATTACCTAATTTTTTAAAAATTGCAATTAACGATTTATATTTAAAAAAACATTTTTTAAAAAAATATAATATACTACGTAATAAATTATATTTTAAAATATTAATATTAGTAATTAAATATTATTTAATATTGTTGTACTTAATTTAAAATATAAAACTATATTTATAATATAAAAGCTACTCTGATAACATTATCAAAATATAAATTATTTTAAAAATAATTTAAAATCTATTTTTACAAATTTCTAATAAAATTTTATTTTTCATATAAATTTATTAAATAGTTACATTTATACAATATATAATTTAAATGTATTTAATAATTAACTAATAAATAATTAATAAAAAATTGTTAAGGATTATTTAATATACATTTTATTATATGAATTCATTTATATTAATATGCATTAACTTGAAACATTATTTAAGGATATTAAAAATGATCAATTTAAATTTACCTTCTTGTGATTTTGTTATATTCGGAACAAAAGGAGATTTAGCAAAAAGAAAATTGTTTCCATCATTATATCGATTAGATAAAGCAAATAAGTTATATGATAATACACGTATTATAGGGGTAGGACGTGCTGACTGGAATAAAAAAAAATATTTAAATATTATAAAAGAATATTTAAAAAAATTTATGAAAGAAAAAATAGAAAATTTTATATGGACTAAATTTAGTAATCGTTTAGAATTTTGTAATATTGATGTTAATAATATGTCTGATTTTGCCCAATTAAAAAAAATTTTAAATGATCCTGAAAAAGTAATAATTAATTATTTTGCTATGCCGCCTAATACTTTTAGTGCTATATGTCGAGGATTAGGAGCTTTTAATTTGAATAATAATATGTCAAGAATAATAATAGAAAAACCTTTAGGATCTTCTTTTAAAACATCACAAATAATTAATAATCAAGTAGCTAAATACTTTCAAGAATCCCAGATATTTAGAATAGATCATTATCTTGGAAAAGAAACTGTATTAAATTTATTGTCATTAAGATTTGCAAATTCTCTTTTTTCTAAAAATTGGGATAATAATACTATTGATCATATACAAATTACTGTCGCTGAAGAAGTGGGAATTGAAGGAAGATGGAAATATTTTAATGAATTTGGTCAAATGCGAGATATGGTACAAAATCATTTGTTACAATTATTATCAATAATCGCTATGGAACAACCAATTAATTTTCATGCAGATAGTATAAGAAATGAAAAAGTGAAAGTATTACAATCCTTATCTTTAATTAAAGATTCAGATATAAATAAAAAAACAGTTATTGGACAATATACTTCTGGATATTTACATGGTAAAGTAATTCCCTCTTATTTGGATGAAAATGGTTCTAATAAAAAGAGTAATACAGAAACTTTTGTTTCGTTACGAGTAGATATAGATAATATAAGATGGAAAGGTGTACCTTTTTATTTAAGAACTGGTAAAAGATTACCTTGTAAGTGTTCGGAAATAGTTATTTTTTTTAAAAAAATTACTCTTAACTTTTTTTCAGAACATTTACAATCATTGCCACAAAATAAATTAATAATTAGATTAGAACCAAACGAAGGTTTAGACATACAAATTTTAAATAAAATTCCTAGTCTCAATTTAGTACACGTTTTAAAATCAACAAAATTAGACTTTTGTTATTCTAAAAATGAAAATTTTAAACATTTACCTAGTGCTTATGAACGTTTATTATTAGAATGTATGTTAGGGATGCAATCATTGTTCGTACGTAGAGATGAAGTAGAAGAAGCATGGAAATGGGTTGACTCAATTATCTATACTTGGGAAAAACATGTTAAATATCCTGAATTATATTCAGCTGGAACATGGGGTCCTTTATTATCTAATAATATGATTATTAGAGATGGAAGATTTTGGAGTTAATTTACAAATAAAATCAACAATATTCTATTAGTTTCAATTAATTGAAAACATTTTTTATAATATTTACTATATAAATAAATTTAAATTATTAACATTATTTAAGTTAATTTTTTTTAAATATTAAAAAAATTTGTAATATTTTAAAATATTATTGTTATCGTATTCAATATTTTCAACTTAATAATAAAGATATTAAATTAAATTAATATATTTTTTAATCATTAACAAACAAAATTATATTAATTTTGTTTAATTATTAAATTAGATTAAATTAGTGTTAATAAATAATTATTAATTTAACTATATTTTAAATATTATATTTTTTATAATATATATATTAATATATACAAATTATTGTATCAATATGTTTTATATATAAATTTTTTTAATTAAAATATAATTAAATGCTATATTAAATAAACGTGACATACAAAATATTTATTTATTAATAATTTTATTTAAAACAAATATTTTGAAAATACCTATTATTCTTTCTAAGAAAAGTTAATAAAAATGTTTTTTATAGAAATTTGTGCAAATATATTAAAAAACTCGTAAATAGTAAAAATGTTATTAATTTTTAATAAATTATTATTCTGTAATTATTAATATTATTTAAAAAAAAAAATTAAACAGTTATAGATACTTGATATTTAAAATATTTTATTACATTATCAAAATAACGTTTATTATTTTGTTGGAAGTATAAATATGTTTAGATATACTATTTTTATCATTGCTAATTTAACAGTGATGTTTATACTTAGTATTATATTAAATAATATTAACATAAATTATAATAATAATTTATGTTTAATTGTTACCACTGGATTATTTGGATTTTTTGGGTCACTAATATCTTTATTATGTTCTAAATGGATAGCTTTAAAATCTGTAAAAGGAATAATTATTAGACAACCAAGTAATTTTAATGAATCTTGGTTAATGAATGCTGTTTCAAAACAATCTAAAAATGTAGGTATCAAAACTCCAGAAATAGCAATTTATGATGCCATACACATGAATGCCTTTGCTACAGGTTATAGTTGTAATTCTTCACTTATTGCTTTTTCAAGTGGTCTTTTAGAAAAAATGACTAAAAATGAAATCCAAGCAGTCATTGCACATGAAATTAGTCATATTAAAAATGGCGATATGGTGACTATAGTTTTATTACAAGGATTAATTAACACATTTGTAATTTTATTATCTAAAATAATAGCAAAAATTATTGTAAGTATTTTTTATAGAAATAAAGATCATTTTAAACACGATAGTATTGATGTAATAATTTATTTTGTTGCATCTATATTTCTAGAATTAACATTTAGTATTTTAGCGAGTATTATTACGATGTGGTTCTCTCGTTATAGGGAATTTTATGCAGATGCATATTCTGCTAGAACAGTTGGTAAAAATAATATGATATCTGCATTAAAAAAATTAAAAATGAGTTATAGTACACAAGAACCTAGCAATATCGTTACTTTTTGTATTCATTATAAATCTAACTCTTTTTTAAACTTATTTTTGTCACATCCTCCTATAGATAAAAGAATTAAAGCTTTACGTAAAAATTACTATATATGATAAATATCATTTTTAACAAAAATTTATTTATTATTTGCAATATTGACGATGGTAATGATGACACTTATAAAGTTTGATATATATAAAAAACATTTTTTTTATTAAAAATAATTAGATAACAAAAAATTTATATTAAAGAAATTTTTTGATGATATATGATATTATTTACAATAATTAGTATTATAGATTTTTATCTTATATTTAATGTTTTTTTTAAAAAAAATTAATTTTTTTATAATAAATACAAATGTATTTGCAATTATATATAGTCAATAATAATTTTAAAAATTTTTTTACATAATATTATATTTTTTACAGTTTACGATAAAATGTTACTATATGTTATTGATAAGTTGTTTAAAAAATTATGATTACAACATATTAAATATATGCTATTATTAAAATAACTTTTAATAAATTTTATATATGTTTAATTTAGTTCAATATTTAAATATTACAAAAAAATTAACATATTTTAGTAATAATAAAAGATTTTTTAACTAATTTAAATTATATTTTATACTGTATCAGTCCCTTTTTTTACGGAGTTTCTAGTGGAATTTTTTTTAAACCCGTCAAATTGGGCAGGTTTATTAACGTTAATAATGTTAGAAGTAATATTAGGAATAGATAATTTAGTATTTGTTGCTATATTATCGGAAAAATTACCTTCTTTTCAACAAGATAACGCTAGGTTAATTGGATTGAGTTTAGCTCTTTTTATGAGATTAGGGTTGTTATCGTTAATATCTTGGATAGCTACTTTAACCAATCCAATTATAAATAATAATTATTTCCATTTATCAGGACATAATTTGATATTGTTACTTGGAGGAATTTTTTTATTGTTTAAAGCTACTACAGAATTGCATGAAAGATTAGAAAATAAAGATAATTTAAATATAAGTAATAAAAATTATGCGAGTTTTTGGGTAGTTATTACTCAAATTGTCATATTAGATACTGTATTTTCTTTAGATTCAATTGTAACTGCTGTAGGTATAGTGAATAAATTATCAATTATGATGATAGCTGTAATTATTGCTATGGTATTAATGTTATTAGCTTCTAAAATACTAACTAATTTTATTCGATCACATCCTACAGTTGTTGTATTGTGTTTAAGTTTTTTATTGCTGATAGGTTTCAGTCTAGTAATGGAATCAATAGGATTTTTAATTCCTAAAGAATACTTATATGTAGCTATTAGTTTTTCTATATTAATTGAATTGTTTAATCAAACAGCTTGCAGAAATTTTATGCAATATCAGTCTAAATTACCTATGAGACAAAGAACAGCAGAAGCAATTTTTAGACTTGTTACTAGGGAAAAAAATACTTTTTTAAAAAACAATATATTAAGTAAAAAAAATAATTTAATTACATTGCCAACATTAGAAAATGAAGTATTTAAAGATGAAGAAAAATATATGATTAACGGTGTTTTAACATTATCTGGTCGATCTATTCGTAGTATAATGACTCCAAGAGGAAAAATTTCATGGGTTGATATTGAACAAAAAAAAGAAGATATTAGAAAACAGCTTTTAACAAGTCCTCATAGTTTATTTCCTGTATGTAAGGGAGAAATAGATGAAATTATAGGAATTGTAAGGGCTAAAGAATTATTGGTAGCACTTGAAAAAAATATTGACGTTATAACTTTTGCTTCTAAAATTTCTCCTATTATTATTCCAGAAACTTTAAATTCTATTAATTTAATTAGTATATTAAGAAAATCTAAGGGTAATTTTGTTATAGTTACTAATGAATTCGGAGCAGTACAAGGATTAATTACTCCTTTAGATGTACTGGAAGCTATTGTAGGGGAATTTCCAGATGCTGATGAAACTCCAGATGTAATATCTGAAAATGGAAGTTGGTTAGTGAAAGGAAGTACTGATTTGCATTCTTTATCACAATTATTTAATACTACTAATCTTATAAAAAATAAAGACAGTTATGCATCTTTAGCTGGTTTATTAATTGCTCAGAAAGGACAATTACCTCATCCTGGAGAAAAGATTATTATTGATTCTTTAACTTTTTATATTATTGAAGCAAGCGAATACCGTATTGATTTAATTAGGATCACAATTAACAAAGCAATAACACACAATAGTAAAAATTAACAAAATACTATTTAGTATCGTTTTAAAAAAAAATAATTAGATTATATAATAGAAAAATATCTTATAAAAATTTAGATATATGACATATAAAATGAATGTATATAAAAAAATATTAGCATTAGATGCTTCTGTTCATAGTTGCTCAGTGGCATTATTAGAAAAATATTGTATTAAATATTATTTTGCTAAATGTAACAAAAATCATACAGAAAAAATTTTGCCTATGTTAAAAAAAATTTTACGTCAAGGTAACAATATAACAAATACAATTGATGCTATTGCATTTTCTAGAGGGCCTGGTTTATTTACAAGTACCAGAATTACTATTAATTGTGCACAAGGTTTATTTTTAGGTTTTCAAGTACCTTTAATTTCTATTTCTTCCTTTAATATAATAGCAGAAAAAATATGGAGAAAAAAAAAAATTAATAATGTTATTATTTTAATTCATTCCTCAAAAAATAAATTTTATTGGGCTATATATAATCGTAATAAACAAGGTATATGGTTTGGAGAAAAAACAGAAGAATCAATTGAAAAAAAATTAATAATTTTTAAAATTAATAAATTAAATGGATATTGGGCTATAACAGGAAATACATTATTAATACAAGAAATTATTAAAAACAAAAAAAATAATTTATTTTTATACCATTATCATTTTAAATACTTTCATGCTCAAGATATGATACCTATTGCTATATCTAAATTGAAAAATAAACAAACAACAAAATTAAAGAATATTATACCTGTTTATTTAGAATAAATATATTTTTAAAATATTGCATTTATGCAAATTATATTTCATTATTTATTTTTTAATAAATTAAATAAATAAAAGCATACGTATTTTAAAATAATAATTAAAAATATCAAATAAACATCTATAATTTTTTTCGTTTATTTATTTAAATGATGAAATGCTAAACATTTACATAATAATATTGTAATACTTTATATTTAGTTGTAAAACAATATTATTTATTACTAACAAAACCCTGCTTGTAAATATTTTTTAAATATTTTTTGTATTTGTTTGTAGAATAATTAAAATGTTAATTTGTTATTTTGTATTACTTTTAATTATACTAATATAATTAACAATATTTTTAGCAATTTTGTTTTTATATTTTAAAAAGTATAACAACTACAAATTATTGATAAGTTTATTTATTTAATAAGTACTCAATATTTTTATAGGTATAAAATATTTTTTTTATAAATTTATTAATACACTTATAGCATTTACATAAATTTTTATGTATTAGACTACACAATTTAAAACGATATGTTAAAGTTTGTTTAAAATTTATAACATAAATAAAACGTTATTTTTTAAAAAATTATTAATGTTTTATTTATTAATGATGTTTAATAAACATGTTTAGTTAATATGTTTATGATTTATGTATATATATTATGGTTATCATTTATTTAACAAATTTATAACAAATTAAAGAAAAATATGTTTTAAATTATAATCTTATTATTTTTAATAGTTTTAGCTTAAAATAAATTATGTATAAAATATGTTTAAAATTTAAATTAAAATTTTTTAAACTATTTTTTTTGTTAATTACTTTTTATTAAGTAATTTTATTGTTTGTATGTATACATATATATTATATGATAATCTATAAGTAACAATTAAAATAATTTAATATTTAAAATATTAAATATAATTTGTTATGAGTAGCATATTATTTTTATTTGTAATTTTAAATGTTAAAATATATAGATGATACTTTTATTGATAATTTATATATTTATAATTGTTATTATATTATTAATATATATTTATATATAATCAATTAAATAAATTTAATACAATGTTTTGCTATTAATTTTTTTAAGTTTTTTATGTAATGTTAAAATTTTTTTTACTATTATTATTTACAATATAAAAATATTATTTAAATTGTACTTAAAATTAACTTTTTTTTATTCTACTAAACATAAGTATAATGGTTGAAATGTAGTTTGTTAACTATTTAAGTTTTTTTTAAAAGTAAATTATTATTTTATTTAATCAAATTATTTTATATTTAGATACTTTTGGTTAAATACAAGAATATAACATCAATGAATAAATGTAGTATAGTAACAAAAAAAACATATACTTTAAATATATAAAATAAAATATTTAATTAATTTAATAATAATTAGGACTTTATTTTTTTATTTATATTTATTATAAATATTTATTTTAATATTAATTTAACTTTAAAGTTATTAATTATATATTAGTGATATATTAGAAACATACAATTTTGTATTTTAAAAAAAATATTAATCTATTAATTATTTAAATAAATTATTATTTTTTTTAAAAATATTTGAAGTTTTGTATTTTAATTGTTAAAATTATCATTTTTTATAAAACTATTTACTTGTTTTAGTAAATAAAATGTATAAAATTTGATTTTTTATTTTAAATATCAAATAAACAATAATAAAAATAAACAATATTTAATTTAAACAAAAAAAATATTTTTTTATTTTTTTTGTAATATTTTTTAATAAAATAATATTTAAATATTAATTGTAATAAAAAATATTTTTAAATTATAAAAAGTGTATTAATTTTTTAATACAAAAATGTTTTTAAATTAATATTATTAATGTTACTTATATACAATATCAACAATATAAAATTTTTATTTTTTTAGTTAAATAAATTAAAATGTTAACGTTCATTATTGTTAATATGTGTCTCGTATATATTTTTTTTGAATTGATTATTAGTGATGATTATTATTTTGTTAAGTAATATAATATATATATTAATGTTATTACTTAATATTTTATTGAATATTAAATTGCATATTTAGTTAATATTGTTAAATATGAATATAAATAGTTAAAAATTTACTTAACATCATTGAATGTAATTTACGTAACAGTACTATTTAATTTTTTGAGTAAATGTTAGATATGTTTACTAAAATAGTATATATAGAATGTTTTTTTAAAACAAATGTTAATTTTTTAATTATGATTTACTTCTAATAAATATGAAAATAACTGAATCTATTAAAATTATTTTAAAAAATAGCTATTTATTTAAAAATAAAAACGTTGTTTTTTCTGGTTGTATAAAAGAATATATATTTGACAATATATTAACCAATTCAACAAAATTACATTTTTTCAATTATCATTATTGGAGTATATTTCATCAATTTTTGTACAAAAATTCATATTTTGGTTTAAAAATTAATGAAAAAATAACTAAAAATGTAAATATATTGGTATATTTTTGGCCTAAAAATAAATTAAATGCAACATTTCAATTAATTAATTTATTATCTAGTATGCCTGAAAATATTGAATTGTTTATCGCAGGAGAAAATAGAAGTGGGGTTAAAAGTGCAATCAATTTATTGAAACAATGGGTATCATTGAAAAATTTTGACAAATCAAGAAAATGTATTCTTATCCGTGGATTAGTGAGTCAAAAGCCTAAATTTTTTTTAGCAAATTTTTTTAAAAAATATATATGGAATAGTTACAATATAAAAGTTCTTCCTGGAGTATTTGGATTCAATAAAGTAGATGCAGGTAGTATATTATTAATGTCTACTTTTATAGGTAATACCAAAAAGAAAATTTTAGATATAGGGTGTGGTTCAGGTGTACTTGCAGTAGCGATTGCTAAAAAATCTTTATTAAAAGTGAATTTAACGTTAATAGATGTAAATATAGAATCTTTAATATCAAGTAAAGAAACCTTAAAAATAAATATGATCAAAGGAAGTGTATTAGCTAGTAATTTATTTTCTAGGATTACTGGAAAATTTGATTTAATTATTTCAAATCCACCTTTTCATAACAATTTAAATACAAACAAAAAAACTATTCAAAAACTAATTAAATATTCTAAAAATTATTTATATCCTAAAGGAGAATTAAGATTAGTCATAAATAATTCATTATTTTACCAAAATTATATTTTAAAAATTTTTGGGAATTGTAAAATTTTAGTTAACAATAATGGGTATAAAGTATATCAATCTTACTTAGAATAATCTAAAAAATGAATTTAAAAAAAATCTTAGTATTTTTTAATACCCGGAGCGGGACTTGAACCCGCAAAGCTTAATTAGCCGAGGGATTTTAAGTCCCTTGTGTTTACCTATTTCACCATCCGGGCTGAACATATCATACTAAATTCTACTTTTGTAAATATGTATTACATGTAAAAAAATTATTAGGCGCATCTCGGAATTGAACCGAGTTATACGGATTTGCAATCCGCTGCATAACCATTCTGCCAACGCGCCATTTTTAAAAAAAATATTTTAAATATTATGTTATTAAACAAAACATTTTTTAACATCTAAGTTAGATTTTATCTTTTTTTTTATAAAAAGTCTACATAAAATATGTTTATTTAAATAAATTGTTTTAGATATTAAATACAAATATAAAAAATTTATTTTTATAAATATAAAATACATACTTTACATTAAAAAAAAATAGGTATATAGTATTGAAGAATTATAATTTAGTTTGTATTCTGTACGTTATTTTTTTTACTCAGGAGGGGTGGCCGAGTGGTTTAAGGCAGCGGTCTTGAAAACCGCCGATGAGAAATTATCCGAGAGTTCGAATCTCTCCTCCTCCATAAAATTGATTTTAAAAAAAAAGTAGAATTAATAAATGCATATTAATTAAACAAATTTTTTATATGTTTTAGATAAATGTAATAGTGTTTACAATTTATTAGTTATTATTTATGTAAAAATATTATTTTAACAATTTACTAACTTATCGACTTTTTTATAAAAAAACAAAAGATCAAAACCTGATAAAATTAAAGTAATTAAATAACCACAGCTTGCAATAAAACATAATCCTGTTAATCTTAATATTCTATATGTCATGCATCCTATACTCCAATCTGGCATTATTTTTAATAATCCTAATATAATAAGGACCATTACCAATGTTGCAATAAATAAATTCCAAAAAAATTTTATCCATCCAGGCTCTGGACAAAACATATTTTTTTTATATAAATAATAAAAAAGAAAAAATACATTTACCCATGCTGCTAAACTAATAGATAAAGCTAAACCTAAGTATTGAAAGAAATAAATTAATAATATATTAAATAGTTGTGTTATCAGTATTACATAAAGAGAAATTTTCATGGGTGTTTTTATATCTTTTTTGGAATAAAAAGCTGATGATAAAACTTTTACTAAAAGAATAGCTATTAACCCTATCGAGTATGCAAATAAAGCTTTTTGTGTCATATTAGTATCATTTATACTAAAATTTCCATATTGAAATAACACTATTATTATAGGTTTAGATAAAATACTGAGAAATACAGTGCTTGGAACAGAAAATATTAAACAAAATCGTATACCCCAGTCTAATAATTTAGAGTAGTTATGTTGTAAACTTTTTGAAGAAATTTTTGATAATGCAGGTAATAATACAGTAGATAAAGAAATACCTAGAATTCCTGAAGGAAATTCCATTATTCGGTCTGCATAATATATCCAAGATATTGATCCTGAAATTACTAGAGAAGAAAAAATTGTATTTATAATAGATGAAATTTGACATGCTGATATACCAATTATTACTGGAATTAATTTGTTAATAAAATACCATAATCTAGTATCTTGAAAATTTATACATGGAAAAATTAAAATTTTAACTTTATTAAGGTAGAATACCTGATACAATAATTGCAAAACGCCTCCTATAAATACTCCCCATGCTAGAGAAAAAATGGGAGCATAAAAAAAAGGAGAGAAAAAGACTAATGTAGTAATAATACTAATATTTAATAAAATAGGAGAAAAAGCTGGTACTAAAAAATAATTCCAAGTATTTAACACTGATGAAGCTAAAGATACTAATGATATAAAAAATATATAAGGAAAAATAATTCTTAATAATGATACTGATAAATTAAATTTTTCTAAATTATTAACAAAACCGGGAGCAATAATGGATATTATTGTAGGAGCTATGATCATTCCTATACCATTAAGTACTATCAAAATTAAAATCATTAAACCTAATATATTAGAAATAAATTCTTTAGTATATTTACAACCTTTTCTTTTTTTGTATTCTACTAAAATTGGTAAGAAAACTTGAGTAAAAGCTCCTTCAGCAAAAATACGACGTAAAAAATTTGGTATTTTAAACGCCATGAAAAAAGCATCAGTTACTAAAGAGGCTCCAAATAATTGTGCAATTAAACAATCGCGAATAAAACCAAGTAATCTAGAAATAAACGTTACTATGCTAACAACTACTATGGATTTCAAAAATTTCATTAATTATTACTCCTTATCGTTATATTCCATGAAACTTTAAAATAATATGGAAAATATTGAAATCATTTTAATTTAAAAATATTTAAAAAATATAGAGTAATTGAGATTAGTTAGCAAAACTAGTAAAATCCACATTTTTATTAAAATTATAGGGTAACAAATTGTTATATTTTTTGTTTTAGTAATGAAATTATGTAAAAAGTATATTTGTTTTAATAAATATTAAATAGAAAATCTTAACTATATATATATTTTAAGTAGATATATTCATGTCTAGAGATGTTTTAGTTTAACATAGGAATGCAATTTTACTAAAAATACTTTTTAAACAAAAAAATTAAATATAAAATACGTTATTAACGTGTTGTATAAATAAGTTATTATATTTTCAAATATTGTAAAATTTAAATTTATAACAATATAATATTATTTGCATGTGTAGTTGCAGAATACTGTTGTAATATTTAAATATTAATACTAATATTAAAGCGTAATAATTATAAACATATCATTATTACTGTTAAAGAATCTGATATATATACTTTAAAAAATCTATATGTATTAATTTTTTAAAATAATTAGTATAATTATAATTATTTTACGTTAATTATCACTTTTCCATCGACATCAGATTCGCCTATCAATATTTTGTTATATATTAAAATACGTACTTTTTGGCCACTTTGAGCATTATTTAGAGCTTTTCCTGTTGATTCAATTTGGAAACCTTCTCCATTAATTATTATAGGCACTATTGTATTATAATTAATTAACCATACAGATTTAATTAAATTAAATGTTATAGGTTCGTTTGGCTTAATTTCTTTTAAAGTGACCTTGTTTAAAATATCTGACATTTTGACGCAAGTGTTTTTAGGTAAAAGATCTAAACGTCCCATTTTAAATCTTAAATGATTAATTGATAAAAGAGTATTTTTAGGTATTGTTTTAGTAACTGTAATATATTTTCCTATTAATTGTAATTCTACTTTTAAATATCGATGTAATACATGACAATCTATTAACAATTCCATCAAACCCCAATTTTTGTTGCTATTATTTAATATTAAGATTTTAGGTTTTTCACATAGATTCCATTTTTTTGCTTGGGTGTATACAATTAAATGCATATTGTGAGAATAGTTAATATTTCTTTCTTTTAAATATTGAAATATGTTATCAAACAAACTTGTTGCATTTACTTGTAACATAATAAACGTAATCAATAATACAATTTTTTTTTAATAAACATATTAAAAACCTTAATAGTTCTAATTATTATTATATTTAGATTTATTATACCAGTTATTGTTGATTATACATCATTATAAAATATTTTTTTAAATTTAAATGTTATTTAATTTAAGCATTTATTTGAAATGTTATAATCATTATTAAAAAATTATTTAATTACAATTGTTTGCAAATGTTTAAAAATAATGAAATATTTAAATTTTAATAAAAAAACATTTTTTTATAAAAAAATTTAATAATGTTGTATGATATGCAATATATTATATACTAATTCCTTTTTAAGTTTTATTTTTTATGTAAATTATATTTTTCATTAATAATGATTATTTAAAAAATAAATTACTATAAAATAGTATATTTATTATTAAACAATAGATAAATACTAAATATTAAATGATGTTATATAAAATGTAATTAATTGATTAATATTATAGAGTAAAATATTATGCTTACAGAAATAAATAATTTATTTCAATTTAATAAAAAAATTTTAAAATTAATATCTTATCAAGAAGAGCTTATAGCGTCTAATATTGTTAACGCTGATACTCCAAATTATTTTTCAAAAAAAATTAATTTTGCTACTGAAGTAAAAAAAATACTAAATAAAGACAATATAAGTTTAAGTAAAACTTCTAGAAATCATATTCCTTTAGTTTCTAACAACACAAAATATCATGTGTATGACAACGTTAATTTAGAGAAATCTGCTATAAAAAATAGTGTTAATATGAATTTTGAACGTATAAATTTTTTAAATAATAGCTTAAAATATCAAGCTGAAATTACATTTTTAAATCATCAAATAAAAGATATTTTAGTTATATTACAAAGTTAATTAAGGAAAATATTGCATATGTCTTTAATAAATATTTTAAATATTGCTGCTTCTGGATTAGAAGCTCAATCGAAAAAATTAAATGTTAGTGCGAGTAATTTAGCAAATTCGGAAAGTATGATATATAAACATGGAAAATTTGTTCCTTATACAGCTAAACAAATTGTTTTTAAATATGCCAAACATGACAAATCTAAAATAGGAGGAATTAATTCATACGAAATTAATGATATTAAAACTCCTTTTAAGAAAATATATGATCCTTCTCATCCTTTATCAAATACTCAAGGGTATGTTAGAATGCCTAACGTTGATGTTATTAATGAAACTATAAATGGATTAATTGCAGCACGTAGTTACCAAGCTAATATAGAAGTTATTAATACAGTAAAAAATTTAATTACAAAAACATTAACAATAGGACAATAAAAACTATACTAATATTAGGAGATATTAAATATGATTAATAATATCAATAATCATTCTTTTATTATTTCAAATGATTTTAATAAAAATAGTTTAAAAGATTACATGATGAATGAAAGTAATGTTAATAATATACACAAAAATTTTTTAAATATTTTAGTAGAACAAATAAAAAATCAAAATCCTCTTAATCCTATTGAAAAATCAGATTTAACTTCACAATTAACTCAAATTGACACTGCTACAAATATTCAAAAAATTGAAAAACTTGTTAGTAATTTATTTAAAAAAGATAAAATTAAAAAAAACATAAATACAAATTTTCCAAATATAAATGATATTTATATTTCTCATGCTAATTTTTCATATAATAAAACAAATGATAAAGTTTATTTAGGGTTTGTGTTAAATGAAGATGCTTCATCAGTTGATATTAAAATTATTAATAAAAATGGAAAATTAATTTATTTCAAAAATTTAGGTTTTCAGAAAAAAGGAATTCATAAAATTGTCTGGAATGGACAAAACAATTTAGGAAAAATAGTTCCAAAAGGAAAATACGAATTGATAGTTATACCTACTAAAAATAATAAATTATTAACAACACAACCATTAACTTATTTTAATCAACTTAAATTAAATAATACTATTAAAAATAAATTTTTGGATTTAAATAAAATATAAATAAAAAATAATATTAAATATTATTTAATTTATAATAAACATAATAACAATAGTCATATTAAAGTTATTTTTGTGTATAATGATATGATATATAATTTTATTAATTTATATATCAAAAATATGAATTAAAAACATTAATAATTGACGTTATTAATTTTTAATTAAATTATTTAATGATAATTCCAATATTTGATAAAAATACTTAATTTGTGTATTAATAGTTTCAATTATATTTGTAAAAATTTCAATAAATATGTATTTTTAGTATTTTCATAATATATAAACATAATAGAAAGTTTATTCTAAACGTATTATTTTAAAATAAATAAATGGTAATTATGTTTTTTTAATAGATAATTATCTATATGAATAAAAAATTAATAAAATTAAGTAATGACTAATACAAATCTTTATGTTTATGAAATAAAATAAAAAAATGGTTTTTTATTAAAAAACATTAAGTAACTTTTAAAAAAAAATTTTATAAAATAGTACTTTTAACAAAAAACATAATTTTATAACTATGTATTAAATGTTGTACAATATATTTACATATGTTAATAACTTTATAAAAAATTAAATTTTATTTTTTTAAAGATAGCAATTAGTATGAATTAATACTAATTGCTAAAAACATTTTATTTTTTTTAAATTTAATTATTGAAATAAATTAAGTTATACTGTGTATTAATATTATAAATATATAAAATACATGTTTATTAAATATAATATTTAAAATAATTATTTTTAATATATTCAATAAGTAGTATAAATTATTTTATTACTAATATGTCATAAAAAATAATTATTTTAAAAAATAAAAATATTAAATTATAAACTAGTAAAGTATTAAAAAAATTAACTTTTGATAAA
This sequence comes from Buchnera aphidicola (Nipponaphis monzeni), assembly GCF_006741185.1. NCBI lineage: Bacteria > Pseudomonadati > Pseudomonadota > Gammaproteobacteria > Enterobacterales > Erwiniaceae > Buchnera > Buchnera aphidicola. The sequence goes on from NZ_AP019379.1 coordinate 356,740, forward strand.
AAAATAAATTGCATATGTAAAAAATGATAAATACATTAAATAATTAGATTAAGAAATAGAAAAAAATGATTATTTTAATATTTTGTAATAAATACGTTTAATTAAATAACATAAGATGTGCGAAAATGCATAAACAATTTTTTTATTATATATAAATTTATTTTTAAACAAAAAAATATAATAATTAATCTTAATAAAAAAAAAATGGAAAATTCAATAAATATAGCAATGCATGCAGCTAGCCAATTACTTGAAAAACAAAATGTTACGAATAATAATTTAGCTAACATTTCAACTACAGGTTTTAAAAAAGAATATTTTTCATTTATAAAAAATAATAATTTAAATTGTAAGAAAGATGAGTTATTAGACAGTAGTTCTACTTCATTTTATGATTTAACGCCAGGATCTTTAGTGTATACTCAAGAACCATTAGATGTAGCTATACAAAATGATAGATGGTTCGTTATTCAAGATAATTTAAATAATAAAAATTATTATACTCGTAATGGACATTTTAATATTGATAAAAAAAGATTTCTTAATATTAATGGAAAATATGTAATAGGAGAGAAAGGGTTAATAAATATACCTAAAGATATTACTTTAAAAATTTTAAATAACGGAGATATTATAGCGTTTAAAAAAAACACTCAAAAGTTTAAAATAGATAGATTAAAAACTGTTCAAATGAATGTTAATCATATGATACATCTAAAAAATGGATTTTTTTATATAAAAAAAAGATTTTTAAATATGATAAACAATAATCAAAAAAATGATACATTAGTAAAATCTGGAGTATTAGAAAGTAGTAATGTTAACCCTACAACAAGTATTATTGATATGATTACTGATGCTAGATTATTTGAAATGAATATGAAAATTATTTCTCATATAGATGAAATTACACAAATGGCTAACAAAATTTTAAATATTAATGATTAAGAGAAAAAATATGTTTCCTTCATTATGGATTGCTAAAACAGGATTAGATGCACAACAAACTAATATGAATGTTATATCAAACAATTTAGCGAATGTTAGTACAAATGGATTCAAAAAATCAAGAGCTATTTTTGAAGATTTAATTTATCAAAATGTACGGCAACCAGGATTGCAATCTTCTCAAAAATCAACTATTCCTTCAGGTTTACAATTAGGAACAGGAACTAGATTGGTAACTACTGAACGTATACATACTCAAGGTAATTTATTAAAAACCGATTCTTCTAAAGATATAGCTATTAACGGACAAGGATTTTTCCAAGTAAAAATGCCAGATGGAAATAATGTTTACACTCGTGATGGATCTTTTCAAATTGATCAAAATGGTCAACTAGTAACTAATAGTGGTTTTTTAGTACAACCTACAATTGCTTTTCCTTCTGATATTACTAATATTAATATAGGTAGAGATGGTATAGTAACAGCAAATGAACAAGGACAAATACAACCTATATCTATTGGTCAAATTAGTTTAATGAGCTTTGCAAATAATGCAGGTTTAGAAAGTTTAGGAGAAAATTTATATAGAGAAACTCAAGCATCTGGTGTACCTATAGAAAATATTCCTGGAACAGGAGGAACAGGTTTATTGTATCAAGGGTTTATAGAAACTTCAAATGTAAATGTTGCTGAAGAGTTAATTAATATGATTCATACGCAAAGAGCATATGAAATTAACAGTAAAGCAATTAATACATCGGATCAAATGCTTCAAAGATTATATCAATTATAGTATATTTTTATTTGTAATTAATATGTCTGTTTTAATTAACACATTTTTATTAAATATAATATTTTACACTAAAATAAAAAAACTTTTATATGTTAAAACTACGTAAGTTGAAAAATAAAAATTGTTTAATTATCTTTTTATTTTTAATTTGTACTATTAGTGGATGTACAACAACAATACCACATAAAACAGCAAATAATATTACGGAAAAAATATCTTCGGTGTACATTACAAATAACGTTGTACTAAATAATGGATCAATATTCCAAAAATGTATTCCTAGTAATTATAGTTATCAATCATTATTTGAAGATTATAAACCTCATAATATAGGAGATATTATTTCTGTAATTCTAGAAGAAAACATTACTGCTAGTAACAGTTCTTCCGCTAATATTAGCAAAAATGGTAACGCTAATATTGGAATTGCTGCTACACATGGACCTTTTGGTAACTTGTTAAATGAAAATTTAAATAAAACAGAAATAAACGGTGCTTCTAAAAACAATTTTTTAGGGAAAGGTAGTAATTATGCAAAAAATTCGTTTGTTGGAACAATTACAGTAACAGTTTCAAAAATATTTCCTAATGGCAATTTAAAAGTTACAGGAGAAAAAAAAATAGCTATAAATCAAGGTACAGAATTTATTCGTTTTTCAGGTGTAATAAATCCTCACGATATTTCTAAAAATAACTCAGTTATTTCGACTCGAATAGCTGATTCTAAAATAGAATATATTAGTCATGGATATGTAAATGAGTCTCGTAAAATGGGATGGTTACAACGTTTGCTTTTAAATATTATGCCAATATAAATTATACATTATATTTAAAAAAAAATAAAAAATTTTTTATAACATAAAATGTTACTATAATAGTTTAATTAATTTTTTAGATATTATAAATAATTTAATTTAATATGTTTTAAAATACTAATCTATTGAGTATTTTAATTATAATATAAGATATATATATGTTTAAATCATTGTTATATACATTAATATTATTATTCATAGGAGTTAATTCATTAACTTTTGCAAGTAAAATTAAAGATTTAACAAATATTGAAGGTGTACGTGATAATCAACTTATAGGTTATGGTTTAGTAGTTGGTTTAAATGGTACAGGAGATCGTGTTAGTCAAGTTCCTTTTACAATACAAACGTTGAACAATATGTTATCGCAATTAGGAATAAAAATTCCAATCATAAACAATAATTCTCAATTAAAAAATATAGCATCAGTAATTGTAACAGCAAAATTACCTCCTTTTGGACTACAAGGAGAAAAAATAAATGTAATTGTTTCATCTATAGGTAATTCTAGTAGTTTAGAAGGAGGCGTTTTACTAATGACTCCCTTAAAAGGGATAGATAATCAAATTTATGCAATAGCCCAAGGGAAAATATTGATTCAAGAAAATTATTCTTATTCAGAAAAAGATACGATATCTTTCAACAAAAAAAAATTTAATTCTGGTAAAATAATTGATGGAGGTATCATAGAGAGGGAACTAAAAAATAATTTTAATAATAATAATATTATTAAATTACAATTATATAAAGATAATTTTACTTTAGCAAAACAAATTAGCGATAATATTAACTATCGTTACAATAATATCGCAACTGCAATTAATGCTAAAAGTATAGTAATAGATATTAAATCTTTTAAAAATGTCGAAAAAATTAATATTATTTCCAATATTCAGAATATAGATATTCCAAGTTCTCAATCAAAATCTAAAATAATTATTAATTCTAAAATGGGTGCAGTAGTAATAAGTAAATCAATTAAGCTAAATCCATGTTCTATTACCTATAAAAATTTTACCATATTTGTAGATAAATTTAAAAAATATTCTTATCAATCAACTAATTTTAATAGAACTTTAAATAAAAAACATGTAAGTAAAATAAATACTAATGCTACACTGTCTAACATAATACATACTTTAAATTTATTTGGTATTAAACCACATGAACTAATATCAATTTTAGAAACAATGAAATTAGCTAATTGTTTATCTACTAAAATAGAGACATTTCATGAAAACTAATTCTATACTTAACTATAATCAAAAAAATAATTTTGAAAAAAATAATTTGATAGTAAACAATATAAATCAAGAAAAAAAAATATATACGAATAAATTATCTCAAGCAGTAGAAAGTATTTTTATAAATATTCTCATTAAAACTATGAGAAAATCTTTATTACAATCAAATATTTTTAATAATGATCAAGTTCATTTATATACTGAAATATACGATGAACAAATATCTAAAACATTAAGTACTAAAGGAATTGGATTATCTAAAATTATTCAAAAACAAATTAATGTTTTTAAAAACAGTTAAATTTTGTGTTTAAAAAAATATAGAAGCATATGTTTGATGACATTAAAAAAATAAATTATATTTATAGATTTAGTTATATTATAATTAAACTATTTTTACTACAATATTTTCATATATTTGCAAGAGGAGAATAATTTTTTTTACAATCCTCTTGCTAAAAATAATTATTATTAATTTCATGAAATAATTTTTTTTGTTTATACTTAATAATTTAAATTATATACGATATGTTCATTTATTGTTTTTATTATGTACAAAATATAGTTTTTTATTAATTTCATTTATATTAAAAAATTTACTTAAATTATTAATAATTTTTATTTTTATAAATGTGCTTAAATATATTTATGTACCATATATTTTTATATTAATACATGGATAATTTATTACAATAATTAAAATATTATATTATTTGCATAAATAGAATGTTTAAAGCATAACATAAAATATGTTAAATATATTTAAAAATTACTTAATTTAAAGCATATTTACTAAATATCATGTAGAATATAAAATAAAAAAAATGTTTTTAAAATAGTTATTAATTAATTACAATATTTTTTGTATTAATCTTAATTGATAGATAGATATATGGTTATACATACAATTTTATTACGAATTTTAAATATAATAATTTTTGTATAGAAATTATTTTTTAAAAAAATGATCAGTTTTTGTAAAATTTTATCACAAAAATAAAGTTTCTAATAATTTTTTGAAATATGTTTTTTAAAAAATTGTTTATCATAACATATTTTTTTAAAAAATATATCTTTTTATTAACAAAATTTACTTTACTAATATTAAAAAAATAATTTTCTTTCTTTATACATGAATTAGGAAAATGGTAGTTTATAAAATTGTTTTTTTTATTTTTACTAATGGATAAAATAGAATAAAATGGAATTTTAAATTTTTTATTAGGAATAATAATTGCTTTTTTACCTTTTTGTTTATTTTCAATATTACTAATATCCTTTCTTTTTTCATTAAGTAAATAACAAGCTATATCTATTGGAACTATAGCATGTACTTCACTTATATCATCTTTAATTACTTCTATTTCTATTAACCTTAAAATATATAATGATAAAGATTTTTTATTTCTAATTTTTCCAATACCATAACATTGAGAACACAATTGGTAATTTGATTCATATAAAGAATAATTTAATCTTTGCCTAGATAATTCTAATAATCCAAATTGAGAAATAGAACTGATTTGAACACGAGCTCGGTCTTTTTTTACAAATTTTTTTAGTACGTCTTCAACAATTTTTTGATTTTTTAAAAGTATCATATCAATAAAATCAATGACAATTAATCCACTTAAATTTCTTAATCTTAATTGTCTGGAAATTTCTTTAACAGCTTCTAAATTTGTATTTAACGCTGTTTCTTCAATATTTATACCTTTGGTAGACTGTGATGAGTCAACGTCTATAGCAGTTAATGCTTCTGTATGATCTATAATTATAACTCCTCCGGAGGATAATTTAATTTCTCTTTGAAATGCTAAATTAATTTGAGATTCTACCTGAAAATAAGAGAACAGAGGAATATTTCCTGTATATAATTTTATTTTATTAATAAAATCTGATCTTCCTAATATTTTCATATGTTTACGAGCTAAAGTTAACGATTTTTGATCATCTATTAAAATTTCACTAATATCGCATTTTAAATAGTCTCTAAAAGATCGAGAAATTAAATCATTTTCTTGATATATTAAACATGGAGCTGGTTTACTATTAGCTATTTTTTTTATGTTGTTCCAATGTTTTATACAAAAACTTAAATCCCATTGCAAAGATTCAGTAGATTTACCTAATCCAGCTGTTCTTATTATAATACCCATTTTTTTTGGAAAATTTAAAGTAGACAAAATGTATTTAACTTCAACTCTATCTGAACCTAATATTTTTTTAGAAATACCTTTCGTACCTGGATTATTAGGCATAAGAATTAAATAACTTCCTACTAAACATACATAAGTGGTTAGTAAAGCTCCTTTTTTACCTCTTTCTTCTTTATCTACTTGTACAATTAACTCTTGTCCTTCTTTTAAAACATCTTTTATTTTTAAAGTAGAGTTATCTGAAAATGTATTAGAAAAATATTTACTACAAATTTCTTTTAGAGGAAGAAAACCATTTTTTTTAGTACCATAATCTATAAAAGCTGCTTCTAAACTAGGTTCTACTTTAGTTACTTTACCTTTATAAATATTTGATTTTTTTTGTTTATGTTTAGTGTGTTCTATATCTAAATCGTATAAATATTCTCCGTCTACTAAAGCTATTCTTAGTTCTTCTTTTTGTGTTGTATTGATTAGCATTCTTTTCATAGTTACATCTCATACTTTTTTTAAAGTATATATTATGATTATAAAATAATTAAATTAAGTAAACTTTTTAAGTTTTTTCATTTTTTAAAAAAAATAACAAAAAAATATTATAATTAATTTCTTTAAGTTTTAACATTATGTAATTAATTAAACATTTATTTTCAATTTTATTAAAAATATATAAATTATTTATGCGTAATTAGATAATAAATAGATTTTATATTTAAAAAATTTGTTATAATTAACATTATTAACTTTTTTATTGATTTAATATTGTATACAATTTCTATAACTTATTATAATTATGATAAAAATGATATTACCATGTATTTTTAAAATTACCAAAGAAATGATCAATCAAAGAATTGACAATTTTCTTATAAAAAAATTTAAAAACGTTCCTAAGAGTATGATATATCGTATTATACGTGTAGGTAAAGTACAGATAAACAAAGAAAAAATTAAACCTAGTTATAAATTAAAAATAAATGATAATATATATTTACCATATATAAAAGTTCAAGATAAAATTAGTATAAAAAAAAACATCCCTGTAAAAATAAAAAATTTATTAATTAAAAATATTTTATATGAAGATAAATATTTGTTAGTTATTAATAAACCATCAGGTATAGCTGTACATGGAGGTAGTGGATTAAGTTTTGGAATTATAGAAATTTTTAGACAATTGATTCCTTCGAACAACAATTTAGAATTAGTGCATCGTTTAGATAAAGATACTTCAGGCATACTAATTTTATCTAAAAAAGCAAATATTTTAAAATCACTTCATGCACAACTTAGGGATAAAAAAATAAAAAAAAATTACTTAGCATTAGTACATGGAAAGTGGCCTTTAGAAATTAAAAAAGTCGAATTTCCTTTATTAAAAAATAATAAACGTATAGTTTCTATAAATGCAAATGGAAAACCTTCTAAAACTTGTTTTAAAATCCAACGTGTATATTCTTCCTCTACATTAATTGCTATTCAACCAATTACTGGAAGAACTCATCAAATTAGAGTACATACATTATCTACAGGCCATCCTATAATTTTTGACAATCGTTATGGTAATAAATTACTTGATAATAAAATAAAGATATCTACTGAAAAAAAACTTCTTTTACATGCAAATAACATTAATTTTGTTCACCCTCACAATCAAAAAAAAATATGTATTAATGCTCCTTTAGAAAAACATTTTCTCAGATATATAAACGAATTAAAATAATATGTAGAAACATAACAATTTATTAAAAAATCTTTAATAATAAAAATGTAAAGTAACTTATGAACTAATATTTATATATTTAATATAACTGTTAGTAACTATTTATTTACTTATAAATATTATAAGTAGTATACAATAATTGTATAACTATTTTATGTAATTTTTAGTAATATTTTTTATATAATTTTTTTATGATATATAATATAATGTTTATATAAATAAATGTTAATTTTTTAAATTACATTAAGGAAATTTTTTATATGGCAGTACAAAAAAATAAACCATCTAGATCTAAAAGAGGTATGAGAAGATCCCACGATAAATGCTTTCAAGCATTATTGTCTATAGATAAATGTTCAGGAGAAAAACATATTAGACATAATATTACTAAAAAGGGATTTTATAGAGGTAAAAAATATGTGTTTTATAATGTATAATAACTATAATTAAAATATACATTAATATTATTAATATATGTTTTAATATTTTAACCAAAAAAATATTTTAAATATATTTAAATTTTTTATATATATTTCAATATTTTGATGGGTTATATTTTATTTTTAATAAAATTTGTAAAAAATAGTTAACTACAAACATTTAAGCATATTTATAAAATATCATTCTTATAAGTAGATTTTATATATTTTATATTTTAATATTAAATAGAGTTTAATATGTCATTTGCTATATTATTTCAAGGATATACATTTAAAAAAAAAATAACAAACAATTTAAATTATTCAAATTCTATAATAAAAACAACTTTTGAACAAGCATCTGAACATATTAAATATAATTTATTACATCATATTAAGAATCATGTAATAAATTTTGTACATTTAAAATACTACACTCAGGCAATGATATTAACTAATGCAGTAGCTATATATAAATATTGGCAATCTTTAAAAAAAAATGTTCCAAAATTTATGGCTGGTCATAGTATAGGAGAGTACGCAGCGCTTGTATGTTCTAATGTTATTACTTTATTAGATGCATTAACATTAGTAATGTTAAGAGAAAAATTAATGTATGACGTTAATCGCAAAGAATCAGGTGCAATGGAAATGATTATTGGATTACATGAAAATAAAATACAAGATATTATAAATAATTACTTATTTAAAAACCAAGTAAACATTGCTTGTATTAATCCAAATAATTGCATAGTAATTTCAGGTAATAGTAATAAAGTACAACAAGTTATATTAAAATGTAAAAAAAATGGAGCATTATATACGATAAAATTTCCTTATAATATTATGTCGCATTGTTATCTCATGAAAACTACTGCAAGTAAATTATTAAATACTTTACATTCAATTAACTTTAAACGACCTACTTGTCGTATAGTAAATAATGTTGATGTAAAGTGTGAATATTTAAAAAAAAATATTTGTAGTGCTTTAGTACGACAAATGTATAAAACAGTACTTTGGAAACAATCTATTGAGTATATAATTAACAAAAATGTTTCTACATTATTACAAATTGGTTCTAATAGTAGATCAAGAAATATATATACACAAACTACAAAAATATCTGTCATTCCCTTAAATAATATAAACAATATACATAAAGCATTAAAAATTATTTAACAACAAAATATGAATATAAACAATAAGATAGCTTTAGTTACAGGGGCGAATAGAGGAATAGGAAAATATATATCTAAAAAATTAGCTAAAAATGGAGCAATTGTAATTGGTACATCTACTTCTTTAACAGGAGTAAATCAAATTAATAAATTTTTAAATAATAAGTGTCAAGGTATGATTTTAGATATAACAGATTCTAATGCTATAAAATATACTGTTAAAACAATACACAACAAATTTGAACATATAGATATTTTAGTTAACAATGCTGGAATTATAAAAGATAATATATTGTTAAAAATGCCTTTTAAAGATTGGATAAATGTATTAAATACTAATTTAACTTCTATTTTTAATATAACTAAAAGTGTTATAAAAAAAATGGTCTTACAAAAAAAAGGACGAATTATTACAATAGGATCTGTTATAGGAGATATAGGGAATTACGGACAAACAAATTATTCTGCATCAAAGTCAGGAATTATAGGATTTAATAAATCTCTAGCTTTAGAAGTTGCATCCAGAGGTATAACAGTTAATATTGTATCTCCAGGATTTATTAACAATGGTATGACTAAAAAAATTAAAAATTTAAAAAAAATTATGTCTAAAATTCCAATGCTTAGATTTGGAACAGCAGAAGATGTTGCTAATGCTGTATTATTTTTGGCTTCAGACTACTCTTCTTATATTACTGGAGAAACTTTACATGTTAACGGTGGATTATTTATGAAATAAAAAATCAAAGATAGATTATTTTAAAATAATTATTAAAAATATGTATTATTATTGTTATTTTTTTTTAAAAAAAAATAATATTGATTGTAAATATTAAGAGAAATTTTTAAATGAATAATGTAGAAAAGAAAATTAAATTAATCATTTCAAAACAATTAGGAATTAATAAGAATAAAATTCTTAATTCGTTTTATTTTTCTGAAGATTTAGGAGTAGACTCTTTAGATCTCATAGAATTAATTATGGCTATAGAAAAAAAATTTAATATTGAAATTCCAGATGAAATTATTGAAAAAATTAATTCAGTAGGAAAAATCATAAAATACGTGTGCAAATTAACTTTAAAAAAATAAAAAAATATTTTTTTAATAATATTTTTTTTAATAAATTAATTAATATTTATAGTAGTTATACAATTAACATATATATGATCTTTTACAATTTTTAAAGTTATTTAAAAAATAAATATTATTTAATATGGTAAGCATACATAAAAAATTATGTGATTTGAATATATATGTATTAACTATTATAATTAAACAAATTTTATTAATAAACTATAATAATGAAAAACAAATTTATTGTACTAGAAGGTATTGAAGGTGCAGGAAAAACTGAAGCTTGTTTATTTATAAAAAAAATTTTAAAAAAAATTAATATTACAAACGTTGTCGCAGTACGAGAACCAGGGAGTACACTTGTATCCGAAGAAATAAGAAAATTAATTAAATATAATAACACTTTAACTAAAAAAGCAGAACTATTATTATTTTATGCATCAAGAGTCCAGTTAGTTGAAACAGTTATTAAACCAGCATTAATGCAAGGAAATTGGATTATTAGTGATAGGTATGATTTATCTTCTTTAGCATATCAAGGTGGTGGTTTAGATATTAATCAACATTTAATTATTAGCTTAAGAAAAATGTTTTTAAATGATTGTAAGCCAGATTTAACTATTTATTTGGATGTTACTCCTAAAATAGGGCTAGAAAGAATTCGTGTTAGGAAAAATTTAGATAAAATAGAAAAAAAATCTTTGAATTTTTTTGTAAAAGTTCGAAATAGTTATTTAAAATTAGCTGCTTCAGATTCTGATATTATCACTATTGATGCTACATTTAACAAAAACGTTGTAAAAAAAGAAATCAAAAATCAATTATATCAATGGATAAATAAACAATGTTTGTAATACAATATCCTTGGTTAAAAATTCATTTAAAAAAAATTGTTCACCAATATAACAATAAAACATTGCACCATACTATTTTAATAAATTCTCCGTTTGGTATGGGTATTAAATGTTTAATGCATAATATATGCCATTATTTTTTATGTAAGAGTAAATTATCTTTAAATAATTGTAGTAAATGTACAAATAATTTTAGTTTTAATTTAAATTATCGTCCAGATTGGTATACTGTTGGATCTAAAAATAATTCTAAACAAGTTGGAATCGACGAAATAAGATATGTTATAGAAAATATTTATCTTACTTCAAGTCAATACGGACCTAAATTGATATGGATTATGAATATTAATAATTTAACTGAATCATCTATCAATTGTTTGCTTAAAAGTATAGAAGAACCACCTGAAAATACTTTTTTTTTTATAAGAACAAGTCTTTATCATAAAGTACCTGTAACTTTGCGTAGTCGTTGTATGTTATGGAATATTAAACCACCACAAAAAGAAGAAAGTTTAAAATGGTTACGTGAAAATACTGGAGTATCTATTGAAAAATGTAAAATAGCTTTACATCTATGTGATGGCATACCAATTTTTTCAAAAAATATTTTAAGTTCATTAGTATGGAACTTAAGAAAAAATTTTTTTGAAATATTAAGTTTTTCGATTAATGAAAATAATTTATTATTATTACAATCTATTTTAAATCAAAAAAAAATTAATTTATTAGTTGATTGGATAATTGTATTATTTGTTGATATTTTAAAATATCAAAAAAAAATGTTTTATTATATCCAAAATTTAGATCAAAAGAAAATTATTGAAAATTTTTCAAAAAAATTTTCTTATGAAGATATAAATAATAGTATTATTTTATGGTTGAACTGTAAAAAAAAAATAAATAATCATCCAGAAATTAGTGTTGAACTATTAATTTTAAAAACACTTATGCAATGGGAAAAGATATTGAACATGAAAATTTACATTTAATTATTTAAAAGGTTTTAAATTATGTTTTTAGTAGATTCTCATTGTCACATTGATCAGTTAAATTACAATACAATTCATCAAAGTATAAATGATGTATTTAAAAAATCAATTTCTAATTATGTTAAATTAATATTAAACGTTTCTACTTCTGTTGAAAATTTCTGTAATATGTATAAATTAATAGGCAACCGAGAGAACGTAAAATATTCTTGTGGTATTCATCCCTTGGAAAATAATAATTGTTATAATTATAATCAATTATATGCATTATGTAGTAAGAAAATAGTAATAGCAATAGGAGAAACTGGATTAGATTATTTTAACAATATTGTATCTAAAAAATCACAAATTTGTTTATTTAAAAAACAAATACAGATTAGTATCTTATTAAATAAACCTATTATAATACATACCAGAAACTCTATTAAAGATGTTATTAACATATTAAAAGATTCAGATTCGAGTAAATGTGTTGGATTAATACATTCTTTTACAGAAAATTTAAATGCATTAAAAAAATTATTAGATTTAGGATTTTATATTTCGTTATCAGGAATAATAACTTTTAAAAATTCAAACAATTTAAGATCAATTATAAAATACATACCATTAGATCGACTGTTATTAGAAACAGATTCACCTTATTTATCCCCTATTCCATATAGAGGAACAGAAAATCAACCCGCTTATTTATATGTTTTAGCAAACTATATTTCTAAATTATTAAATATAGATATCTCCAAAATTGCTGTAATTACAACAAATAATTTTAAAAAATTGTTTAACTTAAATTTTAAAACTTATTGAATTATAGTTCGAATAAATTAATTAAATTATTAATAATTTTACTTTCGAATTACTGTATTACTATTATTTAACATTATGTTATATATCAACTTACAAATATTTTCAAAATTTTAATATATGAAAAAGTATAAATATATATTAATTAACGTATATATATTAAATATTTAGATTAATAAAAACATTTTAATTAAATTTATAAAAACAATTTATTTAATTAAATGATAAATTACTTTTAAAACTAAAAAAAATATAATCAAGGAATATGGATCATGTTTAAAAGTACATTTTCTAATTTTCAAAAAATAGGTAAATCACTAATGTTACCGATTTCAGTATTACCTATAGCTGGTATTTTATTAGGTATAGGCTCTGCAAATTTTAAAATCATTCCTAAAACAATTTCTTGTATTATGTCTGAAGCAGGTGGATCTGTTTTTACAAATATGCCTTTAATTTTTGCTATTGGAATTGCTTTAGGATTTACTAAAAATGATGGAGTAGCAGCTTTGGCTACTGTAGTAGCTTATAATATAATGACTAGTACTTTATTAATGGTATCTTCTATATTATTACATTTACCTTTAGTAGAAATACAACAAAAACATGTCATTGACACTGGTATTTTGGGAGGTATATTAACTGGAGCAGTTTCAGCATATATGTTTAACATTTTTCATCGTATTCAATTGCCTGAATATTTAGGATTCTTCACTGGTAAACGATTTATACCAATAGTTTCTGGATTATCAGCTATTTTATTAGGTATACTTTTAGCATTAATATGGCCACCTATTGGTAATATTATCAAACGATTTTCTGAATGGGCTGCATATCATAACCCTATTTTAGCTTTTGGATTATATGGTGTTATAGAACGAGCATTAGTACCTTGTGGATTACATCATATATGGAACGTTCCTTTTCAAATGCAAATAGGAGAGTACAGTAACAATTTAGGTCAAATATTTCATGGAGATATAGCAAGATATATGGCAGGCGATTCTACTGCTGGGAAACTTTCTGGAGGATTTTTATTTAAAATGTATGGTCTTCCAGGAGCAGCTTTAGCGATATGGCAATCTGCTAAAGATGAAAATAAAAAAAAAGTAGGGGGTATGATGATTTCTGCTGCATTAACAGCTTTTCTGACAGGAATTACAGAACCTATTGAATTTTCTTTCATACTGGTTGCTCCTATACTATATATTATACATTCATTATTAGCAGGATTATCATTTCCTATTTGTATTTTATTAAATATGAGATCTGGTACTAGTTTTTCTCATGGTTTTATAGATTTTATGATATTAAGCGGTAACAGTAATCATGTATGGTTATTTCCAATAGTTGGTATATTATATGGTATTGTTTATTATATTATATTTTATACTTTAATAATTAAATTAAATCTTATGACTCCTGGAAGGGAAATACAAACATTTTCACAAGTCATTAAAACGAATAAAGAAATAGCATATGAGACGATATTAGCTTTAGGTGGTAAAGAAAATATTACTAACATAGACGCATGTATTACTAGGTTACGTATTACAGTAGTTGACACATCTAAAGTGCAACAAATAAAATTAAAAAAATTAGGAGCTATGGCAGTAGTTATTTCAGGGTTAGGAATTCAAGTTGTTTTTGGCACTAAATCTGATGATATTAAAATTAATATAGATAAATATTTAAATAATTAAAACGTAAGATAACATTATTTTATACCTAAAAATATAGTAAACATAAAAAATGTTCGGGTGGGAATATAATAACTCACCCAAAAAATTTATTGTTTTATTTTATATATAATAATGTTTTTAAATTAGTTAAATAAAAAATATTTTAAAAATAGGATTCAATACATGAACAATAAAATTATTTTTGAAAAAATAATACAAAAAAAGACATCAAAAAATATCATATATCAAGATAAACAAGTAACTGCATTTTATGACATTAAACCACAAGCTTTAGTTCATTTTTTAGTTATACCTAATATATATATTTCTTCATTAAACGAAATTACTAAAAAAAATAAAGATATTGTTGGATATATGATGTATATAGCTATTAAAATTGCTAAACAATTAAAAATATCAGATTCAGGATATAGAATTGTTGTGAATTGCAATAAAAATGCAGGTCAAGAAATCAAGTATTTACATATACATGTATTGGGAGGAGAAAAATTAAATAATATAAATTAAATTTGTAATCTATAAGATTAAAAAATGAAAAAAATTTTAAATTTAGTTAAAGTTATTACTAAAAAAAAAATAATTATATGTTATAAATATTGCGTTTGCGTATTAATTTTAATAAATGTTATTTTTTTATCTAGATGTCAAATTTCTAATAATGTACAAAATAAAGTAAATATGTTTCACGTTAAATCTAACAAAAATAAATATTTGAATACAGAAAATAAAAAAATAAATATTTTTTTAAATAAGATAATAATACAAGCATTACAAAATGCGCATATTTCTTTTTATGAAAACAAATTGTTAATAGATATTGTTTATAATAATAAAAATTATTTATATAATAGAAAAAATGATTTAGAAAACGTAAGGAAAATGATAAATAAATATTTTAAATTTATTAAAATAATAAAAATTTCTGAAATAGATGATGTACTAAAAAAATTTAAATTAACATTAAATAGTAATAGTTTATCTAAAGATAAAGTTTTATTAATAGCTAAATATATGAATGTTAGATACATACTATTTAATAATGTTATTAAAAATTTAGAACATATTTTGATAAATACAGAATTAGTAACTGTGGATGATAAAGAAATTATTTATAATAAATTGCAATTTTTTAATATAAAGAGATCAAATTACTAAATTTAATAGTAATTTGATCTCTTTATATTAAAAAATTTGTTTAATACAGAAAATATTTTTTATTTGCAAAATAATATGATACATTCAAAATTTTAAATATATTAAGTACATAATATATTACTACAATAATTTTTTTATTTACAGTAATGGTTAACTGATACAATTTATATTATATTTAAAAAAATATATTTTATTAATTAATAAAATAATTCATATACTTTATTAAAAGTAGTTAGTTTATAAAATATTTAAAAATTTTTTAATATTTAAAATTATTAATTAATAATTTTTAAAAATAATATTGAAAATGTAATTACTAAAATAATTTAATGTTGTATAGATAATATCTACTTATTATAGATATGAAAATTTTATATAAAACAAATAACACTTAGTTCAATGTGTAAGAATATTTACAAATATTTTACTGATAATATACCTATATATTACAAAAAATTTATTTTAATTATTTATAAAACTATAAATAAAATTAATAACATGTTAAATACAAAAAATATAATTAAATATGCGTTAGAATTAAGTATATATATTTATATATCAATTTTTATTTTAATAAATTAATAGTGGTTATACTCTTGTATTAAATTAGTTATTTCTTTTTATAAACTATAAAACAGTAAGTGATTTAATGTGTCATATAAATTTTAACTGAAAATTTTACTAACATTAATTAATTTTGATTAAAAAATATTACTAACATAAGAGTACATAACTATTCTAAAATACTTATTAATATTGTATTTAAATAGTAATTTATTAATTATTATGTTTAATTAAACTTTTTTAATTTTTTTAAAATATATTTATATATTTATGTATTTAAAAAATTTAATTAAAAATTTGAATTGTTTACTGTTCTAGGAAAAGGAATCATATCTTTAACATTATTTAATCCTGTAATATAACATAAAAATCTCTCAAAACCTAATCCAAATCCAGAATGAGGTACAGTTCCATATTTTCTAATATCTCTATACCACCAATAATCTTTAATATTTAGTTGGCACTCTAATAATCTTTGATCTAATTGTTTTAAACGTTCTTCTCTTTGTGAACCTCCTATTATTTCTCCCATTTTAGGAACTAAAATATCCATTGCTGCTACCGTTTTTTCGTCTTTATTTAATCGCATATAAAATGCTTTAAGCTCTTTAGGGTAATTTTTTATAATTATCGGCTGCAAAAAATAAATTTCTAAAAAAAAACGTTCATGTTCAGTTGAAATATCCATACCCCATATAACAGGTTCTTTAAAATGATTATTAAACTTTTTTAAAATGCGTATAGCTTCATCATATTCTATTTCAATAAATTTATTTTCAATAAAATTTGATAAACGTTTAATAATTGTATTATCAATATTTTTTTCAAGAAATTCAATATCTAAAAAACATGAATCTAATACTTTTTTTACAGTATATTTTAATATATTTTGAGCTAATAAAATAATATCTTCTAAACTAGAAAAAGCTTGTTCTATTTCACACATCCAAAATTCTGATAAATGACGAGTTGTATTAGATGACTCAGCTCGAAAAGTTGGTCCAAATGTATATACTTTAGATACAGCACAAGCATATGTTTCTAAAGTCAATTGTCCTGAAACAGTTAAAAATGTTTTTTTTCCAAAAAAATTTTTAGTATTGTCTGTAACATTTTTTTTATAGTAAGATGAATTAACAGAATTTAAAGTAGAAACATAAAACATATTTCCAGCACCTTCTGCATTTAATTCAGTTATAATTGGAGTAGGAACCCAAGCAAAATCATTTAAATAAAGAAAATTACGTAGGTAATGTGCAAAACAATTACGAATTCTAATGATTACTCCAAAGATATTTGTACGAGGTCTTAAATGAGATACTTCTCTTAAATATTCTAAAGTATGTTTTTTAGAAGATATTGGGTATTTATTTGAATTTTTAATCCATCCAATAACTTTTATTTTATTTGCTTGTACTTCGTATTTTTGTTTAGTTCCTTTTGAATAAACTAATATACCATGTACTAAAATAGAACAACCTGTAGTTAAAAATAATAATTCTTTGAAATAATTCTTTACAGATGAATCTACTATTACTTGTAACGATTTGACGCATGAACCATCATAAACATCGATGAAAGAAAATCCCATTTTAGAATTTCTCTTATTTTTTACCCAGCCATATATATTAACTTCAGTATTGACTTTAATTTTTTCATCAAAAATTTTTTTTATAGACATTACTATTATGTTTTATCCTTTAAAATGAACGATTGAACAATTAAGTAATTAATAGATTTAATATTAAAAATATGTTTTATTAAAAATATTTTTTTAATTTTATTAAAAATTGTTTTTAAATTATGTTTATAACATTTTTTATATAAAAAAATGTTATAAACAATTGACATTATTTTTCATATTATGAAAAATAATTAATTTAATGATATTGTATAATTATTATTAATAATAACATTATTTATATAATAAAATGAAAAATTAAGTTAAATAAGTATTAAAGTATTTAAAATCATAAAAACGTAATATATTTTACTTTATAATTAAATAATTATTATTATATATAATACTATATTATATAGTACCTATATAATATAGTATTATGAAATTAAATTTAATTAATTTTTTATATTTTATATTTAAAATCAATAATCCGATGTTTTTAAAAAATAACGTTATCGATATATATATTAATGTGATAGTGTTTTTTATTTAAAATCAATTAGTGTAATTTATATATTATTGCTAAATATGTAGAACACATAATTATTTATAAAATTAATTATAAAAAGTATATATATTATTAATATATTAATGTATTATTGCATAATATATAATATATAAAGTAAATATTTTTTTAAACTATTCTTTTTAAAATTATTTTAGACATAAACAAAAAAATTTTTTATACACTTAATTAGTTAATTTATAGAAATATTTATTTTATAATAAAAAATTATAATATTATTATTAATAATTATGAAATTAATGATTATAAGATATTTTTTTAAAAAAAATGAAAATAAACATTTTTTTAAAAAAAATTAAATATATAATTTTGTACAAAAAAAATTTTTTTAATTTAATAACAATTAAATAAGTATTATATAGATAATATTAAAAAATTATTATTAAATGCAATAACAATAAAAAAATATAAAAAGAGTTGCATTAATAATGTACTTTAAAAAAAAAATTATTGTTTAATTTTTTAATAGTATTTAATCGCTTATTTATTCTAAAAAAAATTTTTATACATACATTTTAATGAACAATATCCATTTAATGTGTTAAAACAACATGGACATTGTATAAATAAAAGGTTACATTTTTTATTTTTACAATTAATGTAAAAATCATATGATTTTTTACAATTTAAACATGTACCTAAACAATCGTTAGATATAGTTTCATACATACGTAAATCAAAAACAAAATTTTTACCTTTAAATAGAATAGATAAATTATTTTTTTTAGCTTCATTGACATATCCTATAATACCTCCTCGTATATGATATACATTTTTAAAATGGTTATACAACATCCATGCAGTTGTTTTTTCACAACGAATACCACCTGTACAATATAAAATAATATTATTTTTTTTAAATTTGTTTAAATAAGGTACTAATTTTGGTATTTGTTGCCTGAAAGTCTTTGATAAAATATTAATTGAATTTTTAAAATGTCCAATAGCATATTCATAACTATTTCTAATATCAACAAATATACTATCATTAGAATAAAACATTTTGTTTACTGTTGATGCATCTAAATATTTGCCTACAATATTAGGATTAAAGTTTATATCTACGATTCCATCATTTACAATATTTTTACGCACCTTAATTTTTAAAGTAACAAACGATTGCCTCGTATTGTCTAAAGATATATTTATTAAAACGTTTTTTAATGCGATATGTAACGTGTAAATAAAATTTTTAATTTTTAAAAAATAGTTTTTTAACACGCTTATCTGAGCATTTATACCTTCTTGAGATATATAAATTCTTCCTAAAGTTTTTGTTTTTTTAAAAAAACATAGTAATGTGTTTTTTAATATTTTAGGGTCTGCTATAAAAAAATATTTATAAAAAGACACAGTAATTCTATTATTTTTTTGTAGATACAATGAATTCATGTTTTAATAAACCTTATATATTTTAATAAAATCAGAATATATAAAAATATATGAATATTTGTTTAAAAATAAATATTTCCAATTGTTAATACTATAAATATAGTATATTTATCTATTAATTTAAAAAAATATAATTATTAATTTTTTAATATAACTTAAATTTAATATTTTTTTTATTTTTTATTTTATAAACATTTAAAATTACTCAATTAAAATTAAAAACAATAAATTAATATATAAATTTAATATTATTAATATTTTAATATATTTTTTTGTTTTAAAAGTAATTTGTTTAACGTTATTTTATAACTTATTAAACGTTTTTTTTCTAGCATAACAATATTATTAGGAGCTTTTTGTAAAAAATTTTTGTTTAATAATTTAATTGTAATTTGATTAACGGATGTTTTTATTTTATTTATTTTTTTTATTATTATTTGTAATTCTAATTTTTTATTTACATTTGTTTTTATTGAAATTAAAATTTCTATGTTGTTGATTATTCTAACAATACTATTAAAATTTACTACATTGGTATACATTACTTCAATGTTGTTAAATTTAGTTATTTGTTTTAAATAAAACTTATGATTTTGAATAATTAATTGGTTATAAGAAGAAAGTTTTACGAAAAATATACTAACACATTCCAAATTAGACGCATTAAGTTCTAATTTAAGTTTACGTAATCCAATGATAATTTTTTGTAACCATTTCATATCGTTAATAATTATATGTTGATTATCAACATAATTTATTTTATATTTAGGAAATTTTTCTAACATAATACTAATATTTTTATTTTTTTTTAAACACTGTATTTTTTTCCAAATAAATTCTGTAATAAAAGGTATTATAGGGTGCATTAATAAAAGTATTTTTTCCAATACTGTAACTAAAACAGATTTTGTTTCATTAAATATTAACTTTTTTTCTTTATTAAGTGATATTTTAGAAAATTCTAAATACCAATCACAAAAAGTATTTTTAACAAAATTAAACATTATATTCGATGCCAAATCAAACCTATAACTATCTAAAGATTTTCTATACGATTTAATTACATTATTTAATTTAATCAAAATCCATTGATTAGAAAAAGATAAATTATTAATTTCGATATTAATTAATGATGTATTATGTTTTATAGTAATAAGTACGAAGCGTCCAGCATTCCAAAGTTTGTTACAAAAATTTCTATACCCCTTTAAACGATCCATATCCCAATATATATCACGTGAAGTAGATGCTAAAGAAGTAAAAGTAAATCTTAAAGCATCTGTTCCAATTGGTTCAATTCCTTTTGGAAATTCTTTTTTTGTTTTTTTAATAATTTGTTTTTTTAATTTAATTTGCATCATATTAGTAGTTCTTTTCTCTAAAAGATTTTTTAAAGAAATTCCATCAATTACATCGATTGGATCAATTATATTTCCTTTAGATTTAGACATTTTTTGCCCTGATTCATCTTTAATCAATCCAGTAATATATACCTTTTTAAAAGGTACTATAGGTTTTCCTTTTTTATCTTTTATAAAATGCATACTAAGCATAATTATTCTAGCAATCCAAAAAAAAATTATGTCAAATCCACTTACTAAAACATTAGTAGGATAAAATTTTTTAAAAAATTTTTTTTGGTTAGGCCACCCTAAAGAAGTACAAATCCATAATGCAGAAGAAAACCATGTATCTAACACATCAGGTTCTTGAACTAAAGTAACATTTTTTAATATACTAAATTTTTTTCGTATGTCTAATTCATTTTTTCCTACATATATTGTATTTTTTGAATCAAACCAAACGGGAATTCTATGTCCCCACCATAATTGTCTAGAAATACACCAATCTTTAATATTACTCATCCAAGAGAAATACATATTTCTATATTGTTTTGGGATAATTTTTATAGTATTGTAATGTACTGCGGCTGTAGCTGTATTAGCTAATTTTTTTACTTTTAAAAACCACTGATTAGTTAATCTAGGTTCAATAACTTCATTTGTTCTATCTCCATAAGGTATTATTGAAGTGTGTTTAAATGTGTATTTAATTAAATGTAAATCATTTAATAAACTAATAACAATCTTCCTAGCAACAAACCTATCTAAATTATGTAAATTACTAGGAATAACGATTCGTTCTGAAGTAATTTCGTTACTTTGGTAATCAAATATTTTAGGATTTGCACAAATTTTACCATCTTCTGTAAAAATATTAATCATTGACAATTTATGTTTAAGTCCAATCTCGTAATCAGTAAAATTATGAGCAGGAGTAACTTTTACACAACCTGTACCTTTTTTCATATCTATATCGTTATCAGTTATTATATCAATAACTCTATTAATCAATGGCACAAGCACTTTTTTACCAATAAGTTTTGCATACCTAGAATCTTTAGGGTTTACAGCAACCGCAACATCAGCAAATATTGTTTCTGGTCTAGTAGTCGCTACGATAATATGTTGTTTGTTATCATTAGCAAAAGGATATTTAATATACCATATATTTCCTTTTTTAGAACGGTGTTCAATTTCTAAATCAGAAATAACAGTTTTAAGTTTGGAATCCCAATTAACTAAAGTCTTTTTTCTATAAATTAAATTTTCTTTATACAAACAAATAAATGCTTTTTGTACAGCTTTTGTAATATTAGGATCTAAAGTAAATAATTCACGATCCCAATCTACAGAGCTTCCTAATCTTCTTATTTGATTAGTTATTTTATTATTTATTTCATTTTTCCAATCCCATATTTTTTGTACAAAGTCTTTTCTAGAATAATAATCTCTAGTTTTATTTTCTTCTAACATTATTTTGCGTTCTACAATCATTTGAGTTGCTATTCCAGCATGATCTGTACCTACTTGCCATAATGTATTTTTCCCTTGCATTCTATTATATCTAATTAAAATATCCATAATAGTTTGTTGAAATGCATGCCCCATATGTAAATTGCCAGTAATATTTGGAGGTGGCATAACTATACAAAAATATTTTTTATTTAAATTATCTTGAAACTTAAACAATCCATATTTTTCCCATTTATTATATAAAACAGTTTCAATATTTTTTGGATCATAAATTTTTTTCATTTATATTTTTTAATGTCATTATTATATGTAATGATATTACCTTTGTTTAAAAAAAAACATAATTTATTGTAAATACAAAAATTTCCAATAATAAATAAGTTAAATAATAAATAGTTTTATTATAAATAATTTTTTGAAATTATTATTTATTAATACAGTATATACTGTAATAATGTTTTATATAAATTTATTATATTATAATTTAAAATTGAAAATGTTTAAATACACATTTATTTATATTATAACTATTAAATTTGAAATTTTCAAAGTACTAAATATTAGTATTAGTTAATCCTCTACGCATTAAAAATTGCATTAATAGCAATATTGGACGACCAGTTGAACTCATTTTTTTACCAGATGTCCAAGCGGTACCTGCAATGTCTAAATGAGCCCATCTGTATTTTTTAGCAAATTTTGATAAAAAGCAAGCAGCAGTGATTGCTCCAGCCGAATTGCCTCCAATGTTACTTATATCAGCTATATTAGATTTTATTTTTTTAAAATATTCAGTAAACATTGGTAAATTCCATACTTTATCGTTAGTAATTTCTGAAGCTTCTAATAATTCTTGAATCAATAATTGATCATTTGATAATAAACCACTAGCTATGTTACCTAAAGCAATTACACATGCCCCTGTTAATGTGGCAATATCTATAACTAATTCTGGAGAAAATTTTTCTACAAAAGTTAAAACATCACATAAAATCAATCTTCCTTCAGCATCTGTATCTAAAATTTCTACAGTTTTTCCTGACATAGTTTTAATTATATCTCCTGGTCTAAAAGAAGAATCTCCTAACATATTTTCTCCAGTGGCTAGAACACCTATTACTCTTAAAGGTAATTGTAATTCGGCTAATATTAACATAATACCGTATACTACAGAAGCTCCACTCATATCATATTTCATTTCATGTAAACCAGACGAAGGTTTAATTGATATACCACCTGAATCAAATGTTACACCTTTTCCTATTAAAATAATTGGTTTACTATTAATTGGATTTTTACCTTTATAATTTATATTAATCATTAAAGGTTTATTAGAAGAACCTTGTCCTACAGCAGCATATGCAAACATTCCTAATTTTATTATTTTTTCATAATTAATAACTTCATGACTAATCCATTTACTATATTGCTTTGATAAATTGATTACTTGATTGGCTAAATAAGATGGAGTACAAACATTAGGTGGTGTGTTGGCCAAATTTTTAGCTGCTTTTATTCCTAACGATATAGCTAAGGCATGTTTAATAGCCATTACACCAATTTTTGAATCAATTTCAGTTGAAACATTTATTATTAATTCCTTGAATAACTCTGGTCTATTTTTTTTATAACTTTTAAATTCATCAAAAAAATAATTAACACTAGTAATATGTTCAATTATTATTCTAATTTTCCAATAAATGTCTTGTTCATATACAAATAATTCTGTTAAACAAATAAGAACGATTTTAGCAGTAATTTTTTTTAATACAATAATAAAACTTTGTAATATTTTTTTATAATCATACGTACTTAAATATAACCGTTTACCACAACCTATTAATAATACTCTACGACATGAAACATAAGGTACATTATATAATAATAAACTTTCTCCTATATTTCCGTTAAAATCTTTATAATTTAAAATTTTGCTCAAATACCCTTTACTAACTATATCTAATTCTTTAGCTGATTCAGAAAAATCGTTTGTTTCAAATATTGCTAAAATAATACAATCACTTTTTTCAATTTTTAAATTACAATTTTTTGCTAAAAAATTCATTTTGTACACCTTTTTAAAGTTAAATATCTTAATATTTATAAAAAGCATATATATTTTACATATTTATATATAAAAAAATATGATGTATAAGATTTTATAAATGAAATCAAAATAAAAAATAGACAATTTATTTATTAATAAATATTATTAATTAAATAAATTTAAATTATTGTTGTTGAAAATAATTATAGAATCTTAATTCTAATATTAATTAAATATATATTTATAAAATATATATTTTAAGAAATAAAAAATGACATTTTATTATATTTTATACAAATTGGATAATTTAACATATATTTCATATTACATAAAATGTATGTTACGTAACCATATTTTTATACTTTATTAACAATTTAATATTAAGTTGTCCAAAAAAATATTATTTATTTAATTAATTAATTAATATTTGAACTATTAGTGATAATAAAACACAGTATTTTTCTATGAACATAAATTGCACTTTTTAAAAAAATTTAGAAATTATGAATTATACATGTAAATTATACTTATTTAACATACGTAAAATAAATAATATTTTAGATTTTTTTAATATGTTTATACTATAAATAAATCTTACATATTGTAACTTTAATGTAATGACATACAAATATATGTATTATTAAATATTTTTAAAAGTATTTTAAAAAGCCTTTTTAAAAAATTACTATTACTATTACTATTACTATTACTATTACTATTACTATTACTATTACTATTACTTGCGTATAATATGTTTTTTATAACAATCAATAATTAAATTTACATAAAAATTAATAAATTCAAAATTTATATATTAACACTGATAGTATTAGAAAATAAATTATATTATTAAATTTAAATTTAATAATGATAGAGTTTTATATTTATATAAAATATAAAAACCTTAATGATCATTAAATAAATAATGTATTTACTAATATTAAAACACTTAATATACTTAAATAATAAAATAATTATTTATTTTAAGTTAATATATTGTTGAATTTTTCATAAATAATAAAAAATAATTAGTAACAACTAATACGTGAAAATAATAATAAAAATTATTATTTTTAAACAATAATAAAAAATATTTAACTAATTTAAATTTAAAGAATAATTTATATGAATACATTATACAAACGTAACTTTTTAAGATTATTAGATTATACTAATGAAGAAATTACTTATTTAATTAATTTAGCTTTAACGTTAAAAAATAAAAAAAAACAAAAACAAGAAAAACAATGCCTATTAAAAAAAAATATTATACTTATTTTTGAACAAGAGTCGACTCGTACCCGGTTTGCTTTTGAAACAGCTGCTTTTGATCAAGGAGCACATGTAACATATATAGGACCAGGTACTATACATATGGGATATAAAGAATCAATTCAAGATACCTCTAAAATTTTAAGTCAATACTACAATGCAATACAATACAGAGGAAAATCGCACCAAACGATAGAATTACTTTCTAAAAATTCTACTATACCTATATGGAATGGATTAACAAATAAATTCCATCCTACTCAACTATTAGCTGATTTATTAACTATTCAAGAAAACAGTTTTAAAAATAAACCATTATCTGAAATTAGTTGGGCTTATATAGGAGATACTCGTAATAATATAGGATATTCTATCTTAGAAGCAACAGTATTAATGGGTCTAGACCTTAGGCTAATAGCTCCTAAAAAATATTGGCCTGATAAAGACTTTTTAAATAAATGTATATTACAAGGGAAGAAATCTAATGCTAAAATTTTGTGTACAGAAGATATTGAAACAGGTGTTAATAATGTTGATTATATATATACTGATGTTTGGATATCTATGGGAGATTCTAAAAATATATGGTATGACAAGATTTGTGACTTAAAAAAATATCAAGTAAATTCTAAAGTATTATCTTTAACTAAAAATATAAATACTCAAATATTACATTGCTTGCCTGCATTGCATAATTCGCAAACAATAATTGGAAATTATTTATCAAATAAATATGATCTAAATGATGGTGTTGAAATTACTAATGAGATGTTTAAGTCAAAAAATAGTATTGTTTTTAAACAAGCGGAAAATAGATTACATACGATAAAAGCTTTAATGGTAGCTACTTTATGTAAAAATCCATATTGTATACTGCTTTAATAATATTAATTAATAAGAAATATTGATAAACATAGTATAAATATAAATTAATTAATATTTAAATTATTAATAAATGAATATAAATTACTAATAAAATTTTCTTTAAAATATAGATGATTTTTTTAATAAACTTATTGAAGTTAAATATCAATATAAACATTTTACTTAAAAAATGTTAATATTCTAAACATTTTTATTAGTAACGTTATTGGTCAACAAAAATATTTTTAGAAAATTTTTATTTGCTTTTAAGAAAATTCCTAAAATTTATAACATATATAATTATACTGACAATTGATAATTATTAAAATTTGTTTAACTATAAATAGTTTCTGTTATTAATATTATTTAAAATAATACTAATAATTATTAATAATATGTATACTATAAAAAACTTTATAAAAAATAAAAAAATAATGATAACTATATTACATACTAAACAAGCACCAAATCCAATTGGACCTTATAATCAAGGGTTAAAAAAAAACGATTTTGTTATAACATCTGGACAAATTCCAATTGATACTGTTTCTGGAGAAATACCTATTAGTATTATAGAACAAACTAAATTAGCATTAGAGCATATTAAATCAATTGTAGAATCATCTGGTTTAAAAATTAACAATATTATTAAAATGACATTATATGTTATTAATATATCTGATATTGAAAAAATAAATTATGTCTACAAAAAATTTTTTTTACAGCATAAATCAATATTTCCTGCAAGATCCTGTGTAGAGGTATCTAGATTACCTAAAGATGTAAAAATAGAAATCGATGCTATAGCCATAAAATAATTATTAGTGTATAAAATGTTATTGAATAATATGATATTTTTATTGTTATAAAATTAGTATTATGAATATGCCACCAAGTGGCATAAATACTAATTATATTATTTTCATTATTTTGGACATGTAAATATTACTTATAATCTTTTTTTAAAAAAACTAGAATTACTAGATTTCTCAAAACGATTACATCTTTTATTTGAAATAAAACGTTCTTTTCTATTTAAATTATTTAACAATTTTATTCGAATTAACTTATTTAAAATACGTGTATTTTTGAAATTACATAGTAAATCTTTAGATAATCCTTTGGATAATTCGATTGTAGCATAAGCAGGAAACAACTTTACGTTACCAATTTTACTACTATCAATATTTCCTTCATTAGCTACCGCTCCTACAATATGACGTACTTCTACACCATCATTGCGGCCTACCTCAATTCTATATAAATCTACATTATTATTAATAAATTTTCTATTAAAATTATTAAACTTATTATTTTTATTATATAAATATTTTTTGTTTTCTTTCATTTTAATTGTATGATATGTTGATTTACGTATTAGTTCTGGAGGAATAATTAATGGTCTATCTCCTTGAGCCATTTTTAATAATACAGCAGCTAAATTTTCTATTTTCAAATGATTAGAAAAAGGATATAATTTTGGTAATAAGTTACGGTATTTTTCTAAATCTTTGCTTTGTAATTCTTTTTGTATTACTTCTGAAATTTTTTTTAAACGACGCTCAACTAATAAATCGTTTTTTGGTAAATTAACTTCAGATATATTAAATTTTACAATACGTTCTATATTACGTAATAAACGACGCTCTCTATGCTCTACGAAAAGTAATGCTTTCCCTTTCCTACCTGCTCTTCCTGTCCGACCGATTCTATGAATATATGATTCAGCGTCCATAGGAATATCATAGTTAATAACTAAACTAATACGGTCTACATCTAACCCTCTAGCAGCAACGTCAGTGGCAATTAAAATATCTAAACGACCATCTTTTAATTTTTCTAATGTTTGTTCCCTAACTGATTGATTCATATCTCCATTTAATGCTGCGCTATTATAACCACTTTTTTCTAAAGATTCCGAAATTTCTAAAGTAGCATTTTTAGTTCTAACAAAAATAATTGTAGCTGAAAAATCTTCTACTTCTAAAAATCGTACTAAAGCATCAGTTTTTCTTCTATTTACTATCCAAAAACTTTGTTTAATATCAGGGCAATTAGTAACATTTGATTGAATCTTTATTTCTTTTGGAGTTTTCATAAATCTACGAGAAATTCTACGTATTAATTCAGGCATTGTTGCAGAAAATAAAGCAGTTTGATGATTTTTTGGAATTTGATTCATAATATTTTCAACATCTTCTAAAAAACCCATACGTAACATTTCATCTGCTTCATCTAAAACGATGCAACTTAATTTTGACAAAATTAATGTTTTTCTTTTCAAGTGATCTAATAAACGTCCTGGAGTACCAACTACTATTTGAGGACCTTTAGTTAAACCTTTTAATTGTACATCATAACGTTGCCCTCCATATAAAGCTAATACTATAACTCCTTTCATATATTTTGAAAAGTCAGTAAATGCTTCAGCTACTTGTACAGCCAATTCTCTAGTTGGAGTTAATACTAATATTTGAGGAGCTTTTAAATTCAATTGAATATTATGTAATAACGGTAATGAAAAAGCAGCCGTTTTCCCACTACCAGTTTGAGCCATTCCTAATACATCTCTACCTTTTAATAAATAAGGGATGCAAATTTCTTGAATAGGAGAAGGTTTTGTATATCCCATATTATTCAAAGCTTTTACAAGTAAAGAATTTAAACCTAAATGAGCAAATGTATCATTAATATTAGCCATGTAATATATCTTGCCTCTTATTGTTCAGAGACCAGTCTACATAACTACTTATAATAGTATTTTTTATTTTCATTAAAAAATGTGAACCGGTCCAAATTGTTTTTACAAATTAAGAATTATTTTTATTTTACCGATAAAAAATTAATTTGTATTTAATTATTCTAATTAATTAGATAAAATAGATAATTAACACTGATATCAAATAGTTAATTTCAATCATTTTAATAATAATTAGAAATTTTATCTAATTACATTTAAAAAATTTTATTATTAAAGATAATATTAGTATACTAATAAAATTATGTTTAATAAATCATTATTTAAACAAAACACAAAAAAAATGTATTTATTTAATATGTTTTTACATATAAAAATATATTAAATAAATTAAGTACAACTACTTGTAGAAATATGTATGTATATATTTTATATGTTATAAACAATAATAAATTAAATAATTGTTTAGAATGGATTTTTTATATTTGGTACAAATTACAATGAAATATTACGCATCTCAGCAAAATTAAAATATTATATTTTTAACAATATTTAAAATATACTGAGATAGATATTATGTTAATAATACGAAATAAATTTAAAAAAATTAAATTTGTAAGTATTTAAAATAAATGTGTTTATTAAGTCGCTGCTTTAATACTTAATCTTAACCTACCTTGGCGGTCAATTTCTAAAACTTTAACAAATACAATTTGATCTAACTTAAGATAATCACTTACTTTGTTTATATGTTTGTTAGAAATTTGAGAAATATGTACTAATCCTTCTTTTCCAATACCTATTGAAATAAAAGCACCAAAATCAACGATACGAGTAACCTTTCCAGAATAAACATTTCCAACTTCAACGTCAGCAGTTATAGATTCAATTCTACGTATTGCATGTTTTGCTTTTTCTTCTATCGACGCTGAAATTTTAATTGTTCCATCATCTTCAATTTCAATTATCGTACCAGTTTCTTCTGTTAGCATTCTTATAACTGAACCTCCTTTACCTATAACATCTTTAATTTTCTCTGGATTAATTTTTATCGTATGAATTCTAGGGGCAAATTCAGAAATTTCTTTACGTGGAACATGCAACGTTTTTCCCATACAATCTAAAATATGTATTCTAGCTTCTTTAGCTTGATTCAAAGATGATAAAATAATATTATTTGTAACACCTTCTATTTTCATATCCATCTGTAAAGCTGTGATTCCTTTATAAGTTCCAGCTACTTTGAAATCCATATCACCTAAATGATCTTCTTCTCCTGAAATATCTGAAAGAATTACATATTTATCACTATTTTTTATTAATCCCATTGCAACTCCAGCAACAGAAGATTCAATAGGAACACCAGCATCCATTAATGCTAATGAAGCTCCGCACACTGAAGCCATAGAAGAAGAACCATCTGATTCTGTTATTTCAGAAACTATTCTAATAGTATACGGAAAGTTATCTATATGTGGCATTACTGACAAAAGACTACGTTTAGCTAATCTTCCATGTCCTATTTCTCGTCTTTTTGGAGAACCAATTATTCCTATTTCTCCAACAGAATACGGAGGAAAATTATAATGAAATAAAAAATTATCAGTTTTATCACCTAATAATTCATCTAAATTTTGAGCATCTCGAGATGTTCCTAAAGTAATAGAAACTAGTGCTTGAGTATTTCCTCTAGTAAATAAAGAAGATCCATGAGCTTTAGGTAAAATACCTACTCGTATATCTAATGGTCTAACAACATCGTTTTTCCGTTTATCAATTCTCAATCCTCCATCTAAAATACGATTACGAATTATTTCTTTTTCTAAGATATAAAACATATTTTCAAAATTAATAGTACTTAAATCATAATTTTCGCAAGATAATACTTGTATAATTTCATTTTTAATAATATTTATTTTTTTTAATCTTTCTTTTTTATTTAAAATATTATATGATTCTAAAAATTGGTTTGTACCTAATTGAATAACTTTTTCCAATAAATCTTGATTCGTAGGCATCAGCGAATATTCTACAAAAGTATTTTTAGACTTACTAACAAATTTTTTTATATTATCAATCAATAGTTGTTGTTGTTCATGTCCAAATAATATACCATTAAGTATTTTATTTTCTTCTAATATATTCGATTCAGATTCAACCATAATAATAGCATTTTCAGTACCTGAAATTACCATATCTAAACTACTAGATTTTAATTCATCTACTGTAGGATTTAAAATATATTGATCATTTAATAAACCTACTCTAGCAACACCTATTGGGCCATTAAAAGGAATTCCTGATAAACATAAAACAGTAGAAACTCCAATAATGGATACAACATCTGGATTAATTTGAGGATTTACAGAAAGAACAGTTATAATAATTTGAATTTCGTTTAAAAAATTAGTTGGAAATAACGGTCTTATAGGTCGATCGATTAACCTAGAAATTAAAACTTCATTTTCATTTGGCCGACCTTCTCTACGAAAAAATCCTCCAGGTATTTTCCCTGCAGCATAAGCTCTTTCTTGATAATTTATTGTTAAAGGGAAAAAATTATTTTCTAAATTTTCTTTATTTTGAGTAACCATAGTAACTAATACTGTAGTATCTTCTACGTTAACAATAACAGCAGCTGTTGCTTGACGAGCAATTATTCCAGTTTCTAAAATAACTGTATGTTTTCCATATTTAAAATTATGTACAATTGGATTTAACAAAATAATATCCTTAACATTTATGTATTAATACAATGATTATATAAAAAGTTAAATAATTAATAATTATATATTAATAATTGTTATTATAAATAAGTACCATATTTCTAATATATTTATCATTAATAAATAAAATACTTTTTTGTTGGTATAAAAAAATAATTTTAAAATATTTTTTTTATTAAAAAGGGCTAAATAGCCCTTTTATAACAGTTAATTCTTTTTTTATATAAATAAAAACGTATATAAACGTTAAAATAATAAACTTAAAAAAAATTATCGACGTAAAGATAATTTTTTTAATAATGAATTGTAACGCGAAAAACATTTTTTTTTTAAATAACTCAACAATTTTTTTCTTTGAGAAACCATTTTTAATAATCCACGACGGCCTCCATAATCTTTTTTATTTTTTAAAAAATGACTTTGTAATTTATTAATTTGGTAACTAATTAATGCTACTTGAGTTTCTGTACTACCACTATTTTTATTTGATCCAAAATTTGAAAGTACTCCTTCTTTTTCTAATTTTGTTAAAGACATATACTACTCCTGATATTTAAAGATATACATTACATTACTTATTTTAAAATTATTATCGATAATTATTAAATGAAATATATATATTAATATATATATCATTATTAATTTTAATAAATAGTGATTAAACGACGTGGCACTAAATAATTTTTATTATCTATAAATCCTATCCCCACAAATTGTTTTAATAATCCATATGTAATTCTTACTATTTTATTTTTATAATATATACTATGAGACAATAATACTTTTTGACCTTTTTTAAATAAAACGAATTGTAAATATGTAATATTAATACTAGGAAACATTAATAATGGTGTGTCAATAGATAGTAGTAATTCGTTAATACTTTGATACTTGCAACAACTATTATATTTAAATATTTCCTTATTGATAGCATATAACTGTTTTAAAGTAAAAGATTGAGAAATTAAATAATTTCCTATAGATAACCTTCTTAAATTAACTACATGCCCTCCACATTGTAATTCAGTTCCTATATCGTGAACTAAACTACGAATATAAGTTCCTTTAGAACATGTAACAAGTAATTTTAAGAAATTCTTATATTGGTTAATATATAGTATATTTTGTATAAAAATTTTTCTTTTTTTTATAGGAATGTCTTTAATTCCTAAACGAGCGTATTTATATAATGATCGTCCATTGTATTTAATTGCTGAATATATAGGAGGAATTTGATAAGTTTCTCCTACAAATTTTTTTAAAACTTGTATAGTTTTAATATATGTACAACGTACTGAACATTTTTTTGTTATTATTCCTTCAGAATCAAAAGTAGAAGTAGTTTCTCCAAGTTTTATTGTTACTATATAACTTTTATTTAAATTTACTAAATATTTTATAAATTTAGTAGCTTCACCAAAACAAACAAGTAATAAACCAGTAGCAATTGGATCTAAAGAACCAGAATGCCCAACTTTTTTAGCATTAAAAAGTGTTTTTAATTGTTGTATCGCTTTATTAGAAGATTGATATTTAGGTTTATCTAATAATAATAATCCATTAATATTTTTTTTTTTGATGATAATAACATATTATGTAACCATTTAAATTATTTATACATTTACCTTTGTAACATTTAAACCTTCAATTACCTTAAATATTCTAGTAGCATTAGTAAAAAATTCATCATAATAAAAAGTAATGATAGGAACTTTTCTTAGTATCATACGTTTACTTAGTAAGTTTCTAATATATTTAGCAGCACCTTGTAAAATATTAATTATATTTTTAATATTTTTTTTATTGTTTTCTAAGAAATTTACAAATATTTTAGCTTTGCTAAAATCACGAGATAACTCTATATTTGAAATTGTAATAATAAAATTAATACGAGGATCATGAATTGATTTTTGTAAAATTAAAGATATTTCTCTTTTTATTTCTTTTGATACTTTTAATATACGATTAAAATTTTTAATCATAATGTTACCTGATACAATTTATGTATAATTATTTGTAATTTTTATACTGCATTATTGTTAATTTTTTTGTTTAATATTTGTTATTTTAAAAACTTCTATTTTGTCACCTATATGTATATCATTATAATTTTTAACTCCAATACCACATTCCATACCATGTCTTAATTCATCAACATCATCTTTAAAACGACGTAATGATTCTAATTCTCCTTTATATACTACTATATCTTTTCTTAAAACATGAATAGGATGATTACGTTTAATAATTCCTTCTAAAACCATGCAACCAGCGATAACTTTAAATTTAGGAGATTTAAATATATTTCTAACTTCTGCTAGCCCAATAATTTCTTGTTGGTTTTTAGGTATTAATAATCCATCTATTGCCAATTTAATGTCATCTAATAAATTATAAATTATTGAATAATATCTTAAATCAACATTTTCAGATTCAATAACTTTTTTAGCAGAATAATCAGCTCTGACATTAAATCCTAAGATAATAGCATTAGATGCTGCCGCTAAAGAAGCATCAGTTTCTGTAATACTACCTACACCAACATTAATAATATTAATTTTAACTTGTGGTGTAGATATTTTATATAAAGACTCAGAAATAGCTTCTAAAGAACCTTGCATATCGACTTTCAAAATTAATTTTAATTGAGTATCATCACTTTTATTAATGTTATCAAACAAATTTTCTAAATTTAATCTTTTTTTTCTAGATAGTTTAATTTCTCTAAATTTCGACTGCCTGTACAATGCTACTTCTCGAGCTTTTTTTTCATTTTTAACAACAGTAAAATAATCTCCAGCTATAGGAATACCTGATAGTCCTATGATTTCTACCGGTATTGAAGGACTAGCTGTAAAAATTGTGTTACCATCTTCGTCTCTCATATTGCGAATTTTACCATACTCAATACCACATACTACTATGTCTCCTTGATTCAATATACCTTCTTTCACTAAAACTGTAGCTATAGGACCTTTTCCTTTGTTTAAATAAGATTCAATAACAATTCCTTTAGCCATCCCATTTGCTTTAACTTTTAATTCTAATATTTCAGATTGTAATAAAATTGCATCTAATAAATTTTTAATACCTATATTTTTTTTTGCAGAAACATTAACAAATATATTTTCTCCACCCCATTCTTCTGAAAGAAGATCATATTTAGATAATTCGTTTTTAATTTGATTTAAATTACCTTCTTCTAATTTATCAATTTTATTAATTGCTACTATAATAGGTACATTAGCTGCCTTAGAATGTTGAATAGCTTCTATAGTTTGAGGTTTCACCCCATCGTCTATAGCAACTACTAATATAATAATATCTGTAATTTTAGCTCCTCTTAAACGCATAGAAGTAAAAGCTGCATGACCTGGAGTATCTAAAAATGTAATAACATTATCTTTAATTTTAACATGATATGCTCCTATATGTTGAGTAATTCCCCCACATTCTTTAGAAGCTATTTTAGTTGAACGAATACAATCTAGTAGAGATGTTTTACCATGATTCACATGCCCCATAATTGTAACTACTGGAGGTCTAATTTTTAAAATATTGTTACTGCTAGTATTTCTATCATGTATTATTGATTCTTCTAATTGATTTTCTTTACGAACAATTACCTTATGACCTGTTGTTATAGCTATTAATTTAACTGTTGACTTATCTAACACTTGATCAATAGAAGCTGTAATACCTAAGCTAATCATTTTTTTTATTAATATAGGTACTTTGATAGCCATTTTATTAGCCAACTCAGTAACTGTAATAGTGTTGCTAATTATGACGTCTCTATTAATAATTTGGTTAGGTTTTTGAAATGACTGTTGTAATAAACTATTTTTAAAATTATTTTTAAAATTATCATTATTATTTCTATTACTAAATTTCAATGTTTTTTTTTCAAATTTATTTTCTAATTGTTCATTTTTATTTATTTCGTATGTATTGTTTAATTTTTTATTTTGATATTTTTGATTTAACTTTAAATTATTTTTATAATTGTTAGGCTTATTAAATAAAAAATAAGAACTTTTACGATGAGATGATCTATTAGCATTTAATAATTTTTGAGAATTTTTTAAAGGAAGTGACAATCCTTTATTAATTAAAGATTTATTTTTTTTATTAATGATGCTAATAACATTTTTTTCTTTTAATTTCTCTGAAATGTAATTTTTATTTTTAGATACAATATGGTTTTTAAAATTATTTGTTATTTTTGAGGTACTATTAATATTTTTATCATTTAATTTTTTATTTACAATATTACTATGATTATTTAATTGATAATTTTTGTTACATATTAGTTCTTTATTTTTAATGTTATTATTTTTGTAACAAATTTCTTTCCTATTAATATTAAATTTATTATAATTTTTTATTTTTTTAAATTCTACTTGTACTTTTTTATATTTTCTTTCTGTATGTATTTTTTTTTCAGTTTGTTTATACAAAACTAAAGTATGGTTAAATTTTATATTATGTTTGTTTAAATATTTAAATAACTGTTTTCGTTCTTCTATTGTTACAAAACTGTTCAAATTTTTTGATATTCCAATATTTAAAAAATATTGAATTAAATCTAATTCTATAATATTGATATCTTTTGCTAATGTTCTTAAATATACATTATACATAAAAAATCTCCTATTTATTAGGTTTTCATGCGAAACCAACAAACATTTCTAGCTTCCATAATTAATTTTCCTGCTTGATCGGATGATAACTCTTTAATACAAATTAAATCATCGATACTTTGATCAGCTAAATTTTCTAAAGTCAATATATTTTTTTCAACGAGTTTATTGGCTATATTTTTATCTATACCATTCAAAGTGAATATTGAAGTTAAATTTGATTGTTGTGTTAAATTATTTTTTTGTAAATCTTTAATTAAAGATAATTGTTTTTGTGATTCTTCTTTAATAATTTTAGCTATTTCTTGATTTATTCCTGGAATTTGTAATAGTTCTTTAATTGAAATTAATGCTAATTGCTCAAATGAGCATAGTCCTGATTTCACTAATATTTTAGCTGTAAGTTCATTAATTTTTAAATTTTTTTTAAGTTTTTTAATTACTTCTAAAACTTCTTTTTGATTTTTTAATTTTAAGTCTTCAGTGGTCATAACGTTTAATTCCCATCCACTAAGTAATGAAGCTAAACGTATATTTTGTCCATTTCTACCAATAGCTTGTGCTAAATTTGAAGATTCAACAGCAATATCCATACTATGTTTATCTTCATCCACCATAATAGAAGCGACATCTGCTGGAGCCATAGCATTTATAACAAACTGTGCAGGATTTTCATCCCATAATACAATATCTATTTTTTCTCCGCAAAGTTCGCTAGATACAGCTTGAACTCTAGCTCCCCTCATTCCTACACAAGCACCTACTGGATCAATACGATTATCATTTGTTTTTACAGCTATTTTTGCTCTTGACCCAGCATCTCTAGCAACTGATTTAATTTTTATTAGTTTTTCTCCAATTTCTGGAACTTCTATTTTAAATAATTCAATTAACATTTTAGGTTTAGAGCGACTTAAAAATAATTGAGTACCTTTTGATTCTGATTTAATATTATATAATAACCCTTTAACTCGATCACCTAACCTAAAATTTTCTCTAGGTAATAGATCATCTTTTATTATTAATGCATCAGCATTATTTCCTAAATCTAAAAGAATACTATCTCTATTAATTTTTTTCACAACCCCTGTAACAATTTCATTAATATAATTACGAAATTGATCTACTAACATTGCTCTTTCAGCTTCTCTTACTTTTTGTATTATTACTTGTTTCGCTGTTTGGGTTGTTATACGATCAAAAATTACAGATTCTATTTTATCTTCGATAAAATCTTTTAGTTGAATTGATTCATTGTCAAATTTAGCAGCTTCTAAAGTGATTTCTTTGATAGGATTAGTCACTTTAGTAACAACACTCCAACGACGAAAAGTATTAAATTCTCCATTTTTTCGATTAATACTTACCCTCACATCAATTTCTTGTCCATGTTTTTTTTTTGTAGCAGCAGCTAAAGCTATTTCTAACGCTTCAAAAATTTTTTCTCTAG
Source organism: Buchnera aphidicola (Nipponaphis monzeni) (assembly GCF_006741185.1). Lineage (NCBI taxonomy): Bacteria > Pseudomonadati > Pseudomonadota > Gammaproteobacteria > Enterobacterales > Erwiniaceae > Buchnera > Buchnera aphidicola. The sequence continues at coordinate 395,283 of NZ_AP019379.1, forward strand.
GTAAAGACTTTTCATTAGAAACAGCTTCTACAACAGCTAAAATTTCTTTGTTCATATAAATATACCTTAAACTTTTTTAAATACATTATTGCTATACAAAATTAACAAATTGTTTTTTTAAATTAAATAAAATAAAAAAATTATTTATAAACATTTAATATATAAATTATATTTATACAATTAAAAAAATATATTAACTTTAATTTCATATTTAATACAAGCGACGTATTATGTATTCATCAATCATTAATTAAATAATTAATACAAATTATTTACATTTGTTTGTAATAAAAAACCCCGATATAACGGGGTTAAAAAAATTTCTGACATAGTTTTTTTAATTATATATATAAAAAATTAATTAAATTTATATGTTTTATATTTGAAGTAATCTTATTCATATGTGATATGAATTATCAATGTTATTTAAACACATTATATAAATTTATTATTAATAACAATACCGAGAATGGGATTTGAACCCATAAACCTTAATAATCAAGGTACTACTTCCTCAAAGTAGCGTGTTTACCTATTTCACCATCTCGGTTAATTGATTAATTACATTAGTAATAATAATTACAACAACAATAATAATTGTAGTGATAATTATCAAAAAATTATTACTTAAGACTATCTAATAACTTAAACAATTATTTATTAACATTTTTTTTAATTAAAGAAGAAACAAAAATATTATTTTTATTTAAAACAACACTTTTGTTTCGTTCATTAATAACAATATTACATAATAATAAATTTAAAACAAAAAAGATAATTGCTAAAGTAATACTTGAAATGATAATAGTATTGTTATAAAAAATAGTACTTGTAAGTATAGAACGATCATTTTTTAAATAATCTAAAGAATTTGTTCCCATACCTTTTCCGGTTTGAAGCATAACTAATAAAATAAAAATGACGTTAATAAATATAAATAACAAAAAAATTGTTAAATGCATAAATTATCTCCAAAAATTTACATAATAAATAATACATAACTGATTTTTTTTAAAAAAATCAGTTATTTATATAGCAATTTAAATAAATACATTATTGATTTTAAATAAATGTTATTAAAATAATAATACCATATAAAATATAAAAAAATATGTATAATTTTGTATAAAAAAATTATTTTTAAAAATATTTATTTTTTATATATTTTGTACATTACAACAATTCTATATTTTGAACGAAAATTCATTATTAATGACTGATTAATAATTATTTATCAAAATAACAAAAAAATATTTTAAAAAAATGTAATAAATCTAATATAATTTTATGTTAATAATATTCAATATTTTGTTTATACAAAAAAATTTAATTTGTTATGAATTTATTATATAATTTAAAATTAATATTTTATTATTACAAGACTATTATTATAGTAATAATATATTTTACTAAAATATAGTATTATATTTTTCATAAAATAAATTTTAAATTCTAAATAATTATTACTAATGGTGCTACATGTTAGCAGCACCAAAAAAGTACTGAAATATTTTTTATAAGAACAATTTTTTTAAATCATGTAAATTATTTTAAAAACTAGAATATATTTGTATATAATTAATAACTAAAAAATGTTTATTTTTTACATGTATACAATAAAATTATTAATTTTTTTGTTATTAGTTGATTTCTTTATGATAAAAAATGTTAAGTTCATTATATTCTATATTATGTATATAAACAATCATACTACCTTGTTTATAAGGTAGTGATATGTAAAATATATGTAAATTAAACAAGATTAAATTACAAATTCAATATTTTTAATTATTTATTAAAATATGTATTTTGTACATGTTTTATAAAAAATATCATTTTAAATACATTTTATTTAAATAATTATTTTTAATAAAATTATTATGATGAAACATTAATATCATAATACCTATTTTTAATAGGTTATTGTTACATATTTTTTATATAAAATTGTTAATTTCAATTATTTTCTTTCCAATTTACAGGAACTCTTACTACTTTTCTATTCATTAAATCATCAATCTGAAATGATTCAAGGGTTTCATATTTTATTAATGCACTTTTCATTGCATGTAACACATCTAAATTGGTATTCAAAATGTTACGAGCTCTTTGATAATTTGACTCTACTAATAATTTAACTTCTTCATCAACAATTCTCGCTGTTTCATTAGATATATGCATAGCTTTAGTAACACTTCTACCTAAAAAAATTTCTTCTTCTTCTTCTGCGTATAACAATGGCCCTAATTTTTTTGAAAAACCCCACTGTGTAACCATATTACGAGCTAAATTTGTTGCTATTTTAATATCGTTGCACGCCCCTGTAGATACTTGATCAGGCCCATAAATTATTTCTTCGGCTAGTCTACCACCATACAAAGTAGATATTTGACTTTCTAATTTTTGGCGATTAATACTTAATGCATCACCTTCAGGTAAGAAAAATGTTACTCCTAATGCTCTACCTCTAGGAATAATAGTTACTTTATGTGCAGGATCATGATTTGGTACTAATCTACCAACAATAACATGACCAGATTCATGATAAGCTGTACATTCTCTCTGTAAATCAGTCATAACCATAGATTTTCGTTCAGCACCCATCATAATTTTATCTTTAGCTTTCTCGAATTCTAACATAGATACAACTTTAAAATTACATCTTGCTGAAAATAATGCAGCTTCATTAACTAAGTTTGCTAAATCAGCTCCAGAAAAACCAGGAGTACCTCTAGCTATAACCATAGAATTTACATCTTTAGATAATGGAACTTTTTGCATGTGAATCCTAAGAATTTGTTCTCTACCTCTAATATCAGGTAATCCTACTATAACTTGACGATCAAAACGTCCAGGCCTTAGTAATGCAGGATCTAAAACATCTGGTCTGTTTGTTGCAGCAATTAATATAATACCTTCATTACCTTCAAAACCGTCCATCTCTACTAACATTTGATTTAATGTTTGTTCTCTTTCATCATGCCCACCACCTAAACCTGTACCTCTTTGACGTCCTACAGCATCAATTTCATCAATAAACATAATACAGGGAGCTGATTTTCTAGAACGTTCAAACATATCTCTTACTCTAGAAGCTCCAACGCCGACAAACATTTCTACAAAATCAGATCCTGAAATTGTGAAAAAAGGAACTTTTGCTTCTCCAGCTATTGCTTTTGCTAGTAAGGTTTTACCAGTTCCTGGAGGCCCTACCATTAAAATACCTTTAGGAATTTTCCCTCCTAGTTTTTGAAAACGTTTTGGTTCTCTTAAATATTCTACCAGTTCCTTAACCTCTTCTTTAGCTTCATCACATCCTGCGACATCTGAAAAAGTAATTTTAATCTGATTTTCTGTAAGCATTTTTGCTTTACTTTTTCCAAAAGACATAGCTCCTTTACCACCACCTAATTGCATTTGCCTCATAAAAAAAATCCATACTCCGATTAATAATAACATTGGAAACCAAGAAATAAGAACAGTAGTAATTAAGCTAGGTTCTTCAGGAGTTTTTCCTATTACTTTAATATTTTTTACTAGTAAACTATCAAGTAATTTAGGATCGTTAATAGGAATATAAGTGTGATATTTAGTATTATCTTTTTTAACTACATTAATTTTACGACCATCAATATTCGCTTCGCGTACTTGGTCTTGATTTACTTCTGACAAAAAAGTAGAATAAGCAACTTTGCGATTAGTTACTTCATTAGTATTAAAACTCTGGAATACAGACATTAAAATAATTATAATAACTATCCAGAGGACCAAGTTTTTAACCATGTCACTCAAGGAATCAACCTCACATTACAATTATTTAAAAAGACAATAAGGAAAAATTTTTTTTTATCCACCCTTTTGCTACAATATATAACTCTTTAGAACGTGTTTTTGAAGAATTTGGTTTTCTAATTTTAACTTTTAAAAAAAAGTTTTTTATTATTTGTAAATACTCATTTAAATTATCTCCTTGAAATACTTTTACTATAAAATCACCTTGATATATTAATACTGATTGACAAATAAAAAAAGCTAATTGTGCTAATTTAATAGAAAGTGCAGTATCTATATAAGAATTACCACTAATATTAGGAGCCATATCAGACATTATTAAATTTATTTTTTTAGAATTTAAATATTTAATAAATGTGTTTAGAAAATGTTTATTTTGTATATCCCCTTGAACAAAATTTACTCCTGGAATAAATTTCATAGGTCTTATATCACATGCAATGACTTTATTTCTATAATTTATTTTTTTAACAGCATATTTAGACCAACTGCCTGGGGATGATCCTAAATCTAATATACACATTTTTTTTTTAATCAAATTATCGCGTTGATCTAATTCTTTTAATTTAAACCATGCCCTAGATCTTAATTTTTTTAATAAAGCTTGTTTAACATAAATGTCTTTCTGATGTTCTCTTATCCATATATGAGAACTTTTTTTTTGTGACATATACTAGTTCCAGAATATAAAATTTTTTTTATTTGTTAATACATTTATTTCTATAATATAAAGATGTAATCAATTAATTAATTGTATGATAATAAATCGTCAATATTTTGTTTAATTTACTAGTAAAATTTTAATAAAAATATATTTTAGTAATTTAATAATATCTAGTATAATTTTAGATTATTACAAATAAATTATTTAAATATTATTAACAATAATTAAATGTTCGATATCCTAATATAAAAATATTAATTAATAAATAACTAAAAACTAATACAAGTATTATTTTTTAAAATAATTAATTATTAAAATTAATTTAAGTTTAACAAAAATGAGTGAATTTTGTCATATTTAAAAAAAATTTATTTATTATTTGCTAATTAAATTTTAATGATACATATTTATATATGTTCTACTGCTAATATCTCGAACTCGATATTACCTTTTGGAGTATTAATTTGCACTATATCTCCTACATATTTTCCAATTAATCCCCTAGCTAATGGAGAATGAATTGAAAGTAACTTATTTTTACAATCAGATTCATCATGTCCAACAATTTGGTAAATAAATGTTTTTTTGTTACGTACATCTAATATAGTAATAGTAACTCCAAAAATTATTTTTCCTACATTAGAAATTTTAGAAATATCTATAATTTGTGCATTAGATAATTTTGCCTCTATATCTTGAATTCTACCTTCACAAAAACTTTGTTCTTCACGAGCCGCTTGATATTCAGCATTTTCTTTTAAATCTCCATGTTCCCTAGCAATTTTTATAGAACGAATAATTTTAGGTCTTTTATTATTTTTTAATTCTTCTAATTCTTTACGTAATTTATATGCACCTCTTAAAGTCATAGGAAACAAATTTGTCATAATATTTTCTCTATAAGTTTATTTTAATATTTTCATTAGAATGTTTTAGAAGTTGTAAATAATCAATGTTATAGTATATACATAATTAAATTAATATATTTATAACTTTAAAATATACAGTTAATTTTCATTAAAAAAATTATTTTTATATATTTAAAGATAATTTTTTATGATGAAAAAATCATGTTGCTGAAACTACTACTACTCAGTATAATATAATAATATCTATCCTTCAATCTAATAGATTAGAAGATTTACTATGAAATAACATTTTATTTTAGAGATCTGTGTTATGCTGAAAGAAAAAATAAAAATACTTTTAAAAAATATACCTTTAGACAGATTAAATGTTTCGCAGGATGTAAATCTTATTAAAATTACTGCTGTGGGTAATATTTTTTTAAACATGACTAGTGTACAAAGACAACAAGTTATATATAATCCATTAATCGAACTAATTACTGAAAAACATATTCATGCTATTACAATAAATACATACACAGCTAAAGAATGGAGTATTAAAAATAAACAACAAAAATAATTAATACTAACAATAATAATATTATTATTTTTAAAATAATTATAGATACTAAATTTTTTAAAAAAAATCTATTACTAAGAGTTTAATGAATAAATTTTATATTCAAGGACCAACTATATTAAATGGAGAGATAAAAATATCTGGATCGAAAAATTCAGCTTTACCTATATTATTTCTTTCATTATTGTCAAAGTCTCCGATCAAAATTAGTAATGTACCTAAAATAAAAGATGTAACAATTGCTATAAAATTGTTAACACATATTGGAGTAAAAATAAAATTTTCTGATGTAATAATTTTTGATGCAAGTCATTTAACAACATGTCAAGTTCCTTATAAACTTGTAAGAAAAATTAGAGCTTCTATTTGGCTTTTATCTCCATTATTAATACGTTTTAAAAAAGTTTGTATAGACTTTCCAGGAGGATGTTCTATTGGATCTAGACCAATTAATTTACATATTTATGGGCTAAAAAAATTAGGCGCGAAATTTATTATAAATAAAAATTATATTAAAGTTTATACTACAAAAAATTTGCAAGGTACTATTATATATATGCCATTAATTAGTGTAGGTGCTACAATTACTGTTATTGGAGCTGCTATTTTAGCTAATGGTATCACTATTATTAAAAATGCTGCCCGTGAACCAGAGATTACAGATCTTGTAAAATTTTTGAATAAATTAGGAGCTAAAATTTTTGGAGTAGGAACATCCACAATATACATTCAAGGTGTTAACAAATTACATAGTGAACAGTATTATATTTCACCTGATAGGATAGAAACTGGTACTTTTTTAATAGCTGCAGCAATTTCCAAGGGTAATATTACATGTACTCATACTAATCCAAATGTTTTAAAATCTGTTATAAACATACTTTGCAGTACAGGAGCAAAAATTACGTGCGGAAAAACTTGGATTAACTTAAATATGTATAATAAACGTCCTAAATCTGTGAATGTATGTACTTCACCTTATCCAGGATTTCCAACAGATTTACAACCGCAAATAACACTATTAAATTTAATAGCAGTAGGAAATAGTATTATCACTGAAACAATATTTGAAAATAGATATACACACATTTCAGAGTTAACTAAAATGGGAGCTAAAAATAAAACCAAGAAAAATTTGTTAAAATGCTACGGAGTAAATAAATTATTTGGAAATTATGTTATAGGTAAAGATCTAAGATCTACTGCTACTTTAATATTAGCAGGATGTATAGCAGAAGGAATAACAATTGTGAATAACATATTTCATGTAAGGAGAGGATATGAACGTATAGAGAAAAAATTAAACTCATTAGGAGCCAAAATAACTCTTATATAATTAAATAACTTTATTGTTACAATAATAATAGATTTTATTATTTTATATGTTGTCGATATATAAGATTTTGAAATTTATAAAATAGCTATTTTATATAAAATATAAAAATTGTTTTATATAAAAAAACATCATAATATATTTTGAATGTATTTTAAATACTGTATTTATAGTTTAGTCAAATACATTAGATTATTTGTTTACATTGGAGAACTTTATGTACGCAGTATTTGTAATTGGAGGAAAACAATATAAAGCTTATAAAGGAGATACAATTAGATTAGAAAAATTAGATATTGCAATTGGAGAAACATTCTTAATTAGTAAAATTTTAATGATTTCTAAAAAATCTAATACCACATTTGGTTATCCTTTTTTAAATACAGGAAAAGTACAAGCAAAGATTTTGATACATGGTAGAAATAAAAAAATAAATATAATAAAATTTAATCGAAGAAAACATTACAAAAAACAACAAGGACATAGACAGCATTTTACAGACATCACTATTGTAAATATAACAAACGACATAAAGGTTGACTAATTTATGGCACATAAAAAAGCAGGAGGATCCACCAGAAATGGAAGAGATTCTAATTCTAAAAGATTAGGAATTAAATGTTTTGGAGGACAAACAATATCATCAGGAAGTATCATTGTAAAACAAAGAGGAACTAAATTTCATCCAGGAGAAAATGTAGGTTGTGGAAAAGATTATACTTTATTTGCTTTAATAAAAGGGATAGTTAGTTTTGAAAAAAAAGGAAGAAAAAAGAAAAAATATGTTCATGTAAGATAACAATTTATTATTAAATAATATGAATAATTTTTATTCATTAAAACATATATAATTACTTTTTTAAAAAAAATATTATATAATATAAGATATTGAAATATTTTAGTCTATGTCAAATAATATTTTTTTATATATTATGTATATTCAAAATTATTTTTACAAATTAATTAAATAAATTTAAAGTATATATCTTATTTTAAAATATAATTCAGATTTAATTAATTTGTTTTATATAAAATAACTCGTTGTAATAAATAATTTTTATGAAAACAAGAGGTTATTTAATGAAATTTATTGATAAAGTAATTATACATGTAAAAGCTGGAAATGGAGGTGACGGTTGTATAAGTTTTAGAAGAGAAAAAAATGTTCCTAAAGGAGGTCCAGACGGAGGAGATGGAGGAGATGGGGGAAACATTTGGCTAAAAACTAGTAAAAACGTTAATACTTTAGCAAAATATACATTTAAAAATAATTTTACAGCTTGTAACGGGCAAGATGGAAAAAATAAAAAGTGTTCTGGAAAAAAAGGTAATGATACTTTTATTTTAGTGCCTGTAGGCACTAAAATAAGTGATAATACCAATCAAAAATTAATAAAAGATATGACAAATGATAATCAAACATTATTAATTGCAAAGGGAGGGTGGCATGGAATAGGAAATTATAGATTCAAAACATCCACTAATAGAACTCCTAGAAAAAGAACTTTAGGTACTATAGGCGAAATACGTGAAATTAAATTAGAATTAATACTTTTAGCAGAAGTAGGGACATTAGGTTTACCTAATTCTGGAAAATCTACTTTTATAAAAAATATTTCAAATGCTAAACCAAAAATAGGGAACTATCCTTTTACAACATTGTTTCCTTCATTAGCAGTAGTAAATCTTAATCATAATAATCGCTTTGTTATAGCTGATATTCCAGGAATTATTAAAGGAGCATCTAAAGGATTAGGTTTAGGTTTACAAATGTTAAAACATTTAGAAAGATGTAAAATATTACTTCATATTATAGATATAAGTTCAAATGATAATTTAAATTTAATACGAAATATTCAAATAATTATTAACGAATTAAAACAATACAGTAAGAAATTATATGATAAACCTAAATGGTTGATTTTTAACAAAATTGATTTAGTTGATCAAGACAAAATTGATAGTATCGCTAAAAAAATTAATGAAATGTACGAAAATAAATTTCAATGTCATTTTATTTCCGCACTACAAAAAAAAGGTTTAAATACTTTGTGTTACAAAATATCACAATCATTAAAATCTTTTTAATTAATAGTTCATATTATGAACATATAAATTGTATTTTATAGTATGAATATTAAAGTGAATAATACAAAAATTAAAATTTTAAAAAATTTTATAAAACCCGAATAATAGATATATATATCGGGTTCATTTTATAAATATTACGAAACATATTAACGTTTAGAAAATTGAGGACGTTTTCTGGACTTTCTTAATCCTACTTTTTTACGCTCTACTTTACGTGAATCTCTTGTAACAAAACCAGACTCTCTAAATATAGTACGCCAATTATTATCATATTTTATTAATGCCTTCGTAATACCTTGACGAATAGCTCCTGATTGACCTGAAATACCTCCTCCTTTAACTGTTATATAAAAATCAAATTTTTCAACAACATCTACTAATTCTAAAGGTTGTTTAACAACCATACATGCAGTTTTTCTACCAAAATAATTTTCTAAAGAACGTTTATTTACTAAAATATTACCATTACCTAATTTAAAAAATACTCTAGCAGAAGAACTTTTACGACGACCAGTACCATAATTTTTCGAATTAAACATTATTTTATTATCTCTATTTGTTATACAATCAGCAATTGTGGTTGTTGAGCTGTATGTTTGTGTTGATCGCCTGAATATATTTTTAATTTTTGAAACATCTTACGTCCTAATGAATTTTTAGGTAGCATCCCTTTAACTGCATGTTTTATTATTTCTTCAGGACATTTTGTTAACATTTCTTGAAAACTAACTTTTTTAATACCTCCTATGTACCCTGTATGATGAAAATATATCTTATTATTTTTCTTTTTACCTGTTACGACAATTTTATTTGCGTTTAAAACTATAATATAGTCACCAACATCTACATGTGGAGTATATTCAGGTTTATGTTTACCTTTAAGATATTTTGATATTTGTGTAGCTAATCTACCTAAAATTTTTCCTGACGCATTAATATAGTACCAATTAATTTTTACAGAATTATTTTTAGCAGAAAAAGTTTTCATATATTTATATCCTTAACATATATATTACAACGTAATTTACGTAAATATTATTTATAAAAAAAATAATATTTTCCTATTAATAATATATATTTATATTTTAATAATTTTAACTATACATCGAACCAGTGTACTATATTTAACAATTAAGTTATTAAATATATTTAATTTTTTCAAAAATTTAATAAAAAATAATTTTTGGTTTTAAACAATATTATTAGTTTTTTATTTAATTTTTTTTAAATTTTACAAAAAATATTTATATAAATAAATATCCATTTACTTTTTTTAAAAAAGTCACTATATAAATAGTTTATAATATAAAAGTATATTTATATGAATTTAATTATTATAATAGACTAAAAATTTTTATAAATTAATTAAAAATATTTGTAATTTAAATAATAGATAGAGAAATCTTTATGAAAACAATAAATAATTTATTAACATTACGCGATAAAATTAGTTCTATAGATGAACAAATAGTATATTTACTTAGTCAAAGAAAAAAAATATCTAAAGAAATAGCAATAGAAAAAATTTTACACAATTATCCTATAAAAGATATAAATCGTGAAAATCAATTAATAACAAATCTAAAAAAAATAGGGATACAATATAATCTTGAGCAAGAATATATTGTAAATATATTTAATATGATTATTTACCATTCAATTCAAATTCAAAAAAAATTTTTTCCATTTCCAAATGATAAAAAAGTTACTGATATAAAAAAAGTTTCTTATTTAGGACCTAAAGGTTCTTATTCTTATTTAGCTACTTTAAAATATTCTCATCAAATTTCAAAAGACATAATTAAAATTCCAACGTGTAGTTTTCAAAAAGTTGTAGCAATGGTTAATGAGAACTTAACAAATTATGGTATTTTACCTGTTGAAAATACGTGTAGTGGATACATTGATGAAGTATTTGATTTGCTACAAAAAAATAATTTATTTATTGTGGATGAAATATATGTACCTATTAAACACTGTTTGTTAACAAATGTTCATACTAAAAATTTAAATGAGATAAAATATCTTTATACTCATATACAACCGTTAATACAATGTAGCAATTTTATTAGCCAATTTCGTCACTGGAAATTAAAGATTACAAATAGTACTACTGCAGCCATGGAAAAAATACTTTTTATTAACAAAAACGATAGCGCAGCATTAGGTAGTTTAGAAGGATCGAAATTATATAATTTAAAAGTTTTAAAAAATAATATTTCTAATAAAAAAAATAATATTACTAGATTTATTGTTTTATCTAAACAAAATAATTATATAAATGATGTTAATATACATTATAAAACTACTTTTATTATTTTAATAAAAAATCAATATCATATTTTAAACGATGTTCTTAATATATTTATAAAAAAAAATATCGTAATATCTCAAATTAATATTCGACCATCATTATTAGATGATTTATTATGGGATAAAATATTATTTATTGATGTTATTTATAATATAAAACTATACCCTATTCAGAAAATTACAGAAATAATTTTTTCTTTAAAAAATTTAATAAAAATTCTAGGATCTTATCCTTTAAATAATAACTTATGTATATAAATATCGTATTTAATAAATTAAATAAAATTAAAACATTATCTTAAAAGAGACAAAGTTTTAATGATATTGCTTAATTTTAAATTAAATAGACTTAAATATACATTATTATTTAATAATAATTAAATGATGTTTTCTATCAACATAGAATATTATTAATTGTATTTATTAAAAAATATTTACAAGATATACTAAGTACATGAGGTTTATATTTATTTAATTATAAAATATTAAAAAAATTATTTATTAATATCTTAAAAAATAATATATTTTTATTCATTCGCGTTAATTAATAATATTAAATTTTGTTGTCAAATAATATGTTATAAATATTCTAATTAATTAATAATTGTTATAAATATAATTTTAAATTTATTAAAAATAATGAATGTTATTTTTTTATTAAATAAATACACAATAAAAAAATATTTTTTATTATTAATAAATAACAAATTTTTTTAATATAAAAATATATTTCATTAATATAGATTATTAAATTAATTAAAATTATTTAATTTATATGTAGTATTATTAATATTAGTAATCATTTTACAAAATTTTATTATATATAGGTTATATATTTTATATAAGGAATATTTATCTTTTGATATTTAGTAAGCAATTAAATAATACATTTATTAAAGAGAGTTAAAAAATGTTTAATTTGTTAAAAAAACGATTTTCTGAAATTTTAGAAAAAATTTCTAATAAAGGAATAATTACTGAAAAAAATATTAAAGTTACTTTAAGAGAAATTAGAAAGTCTCTTTTAGAAGCAGATGTTGCATTGTCAGTTGTAAAAAAATTTATACATAATGTTAAAAAAAAATCGTTAGGAAAAAAATTTAACACTAGTTTAACTCCGGGTCAAGAGTTTATCAAAATTATTAAACACGAATTAATTCAAAAATTAGGAAATGACGATAATACTTTAAAATTTTCTAAAAAACCTCCTTCAATATATTTAATTGTCGGATTACAAGGCATGGGTAAAACTACTAGCATTGGTAAAATTGGGCAATTACTACATAAACAATATAAAAAAAAAGTATTAAATGTTACTACAGATACTTATCGTTTTGCAGCTGTTAAACAATTAGAATTGTTATCATTACAAACACAAATTGACTTTTTTTTATTTAAAGAAAACAATGATCCTAAAGAAATTGCTATTAATTCCATTAAATATGCGATAAAAAAATCATATGATGTTGTATTAATAGATACATCGGGGCGATTACATACAGATCAAAAAATGATGCTGGAATTACAAGATATTTATAAAACTATTAATCCTACAGAAACGTTATTAGTTGTTGATTCAATGCTTGGACAAGATGTTACTAATATTGCAGAAAGATTTAGTACACTTGTTAATATCACTGGAATTATTTTAACAAAAATGGATAGTGATACTAAAGGAGGAGTTGCTTTATCTATTAAAGAATTAACTCAAAAACCTATTAAATTTGTAGGAAATGGTGAAAAATTAGATGCAATTGAAATATTTAATTCACAAAAAATCGCAAATAGAATTTTAGGTATGGAAGATATATTTTCTTTAATAAAAGAAATAGAAAATAAAATAATTCTACCTAAACAAAAAATTAATAATTTGAAAAAAAAATTCGATTTGAATGATTTTTTAATTTACGTTAATCAAGTACGAAATACAGGAGGGTTAGCTTATTTAATAAAAAAATTACCTATTAATAAAACAATAAGTCAATTATCAAATACTATTAATGATAAAGAACTAAATAATTTCGTTGCTATCATAAATTCAATGACTAAAATCGAAAAAAAAAATCCAAATATTATTAAAAATTCTAGAAAACATAGAATAGCTTTAGGATCTGGACTTAATGTTCAAAGTGTTAATAAATTGCTTAAACAATTCGATATTGTTAAAAAAATGGTTGAAAAAGTAAAAAAAATTGGTTTATCTCAATCTATTAAAAATTTATTTTTTTGAAAATATTTATATTAACAATCACAAATATTATTAAAAATAACCTTAATTATATATATAAATTAAAAAAACAATTTTACTTTTTTACATTTATATTTATAATACAACTAATAATTAATAAAATATAAACAAATATTATGGTAAAAATTAGACTAGCTAGACATGGAACCAAAAAAAAACCTTTTTATCAAATAGTAGCAACAGATAGCAGATTTCCAAGAAATGGGAGATTTTTGGAAAAAATTGGTTTTTTTAATCCTATAGTTTCTAAGCACACAAAATATTTAGAAATTAATCACGCTAAAATTGATTACTGGGTTAAAAAAGGAGCAATTATTTCTAGTAGAATATTATTTCTAATAAAAAAGAATAAAAAAACAAACAATACTAATGAACTTAATAAAAAATAGTAACAAAAATATTAATCAAAAAATGTTATTAGTAGGTATTATAACTAACCCTTACGGTATACTAGGATGGTTAAAATTATATTCTTATACTACAATAAAATTAAACATTTTTAATTATTTTCCTTGGTACCATATTATAAATAATAATAAATTTGTAATTCATGTAAAAAATTGGAAAACATATAAAAAAAATTTTTTAATTAAAATAAGTAATGTTACAAACAGATCTGAAGCAGAACGTTTTGCTAAATGTAAAATTTTAATTGATATGCAAACATTACCTAAGTTAAAAAAAAATCAATATTATTGGAAAGATATTCAAAATTGTTGTGTTATAAATTATGATCGCTCAATACTAGGATACGTAAATAAAATAATTTCCACTCCATCTAACGATATATTAATAATTAAAAATATAAACCAATATCAATTTAAGCAAAAAGAAATACTTATACCTTTTATTATTAACACTTTTATAAAAAAAGTAGATATTTATAAAAAAATTATTCAAGTTAATTTGGAAAATTTTCTTTGAAAAATTTTAACTCATATAAAAACGTTCAGTATCCTACACTTCATATTAGCGTTATAAGTATCTTTCCAGAAATGTTTCAATCAATTACTAATTATGGAGTAACTGGAAAAGCTATCAAGAAAAAAATAATTAATATTCATTATTGGAATCCTCGTGATTATTGTTTTAATAAACACAAAAAAGTTGATGATAAACCTTATGGAGGAGGATATGGAATGATAATGAACATGATACCTTTATACAATGCTATTCAACAAGCAAAAATTTTTTTTAAAAATCAAGCTAAGGTACTTTACTTATCACCTCAAGGTAAAAAATTAAATAATAATAATATTATACAGTTAACTAAGTATTCTAAACTAATTTTAGTTTGTGGCCGATATAAAGGTATTGATGAACGATTAATTCACAGTGAAATTGATGAAGAATGGTCTATAGGTGATTATATTGTTAGTGGTGGAGAACTTCCAGCTATGATATTAATTGATGCTTTGTCAAGATTTATACCTGGAGTATTAGGTACCAAAAAATCAGCACAGGAAGATTCTTTTTACAATGGATTACTTGATCATCCTCAGTACACTAGACCGAGAAATATTAACGGCATGCAAGTTCCAAAAATTTTATTATCAGGTAACCATTCCGACATATGTAATTGGAAAAAGCAAGAATCATTAAGAGCAACATGGATAAAAAGACCTGATTTGTTAAAAAAAATTGTTCTAACAGAAGAACAAAAAAAAATGCTAAAAACGTTTAAAAAAAAATGTTAGAAATGAACAGATTTCTTGCGTCACTATGTAAAAATATGGAATTTTTATGAAAAATATAATTAATACATTTGAAAAAAAACAAATTAAACTTAAATTACCAAAGTTTAAGTCAGGTGATACTATAGAAGTAAAAGTTTGGATCATTGAAGGATCAAAAAAACGTATTCAATCTTTTGAAGGAATAGTAATCGCTATTAAAAATAAAGGACTGAGATCTTCATTTGTAGTTAGAAGAATATCTAATCATGAAGGAATAGAGCGAGTATTTCAGACCCACTCTCCGATAATAGAAAATATTTTAATTAAACGGCACGGAAATGTAAGGAAATCTAAATTATATTATTTGCGTTCTTTAACTGGAAAATCAGCTCGAATTAAAGAACGTGTATGTCATTTGAAATAATTAAATTTTTTTATAATAATTAATATTACTTTATTGGCAAACAATAAATCATGCAGTAATATTATATATTGTTATAACTGCATGATAAAAAAATATTTTTAAAATTTAAATTATATTAAAACTTATTCTAAAATTTTTTAAGAAGTACCGCCTACAGTTAAACAATCTATTTTAATAGTAGGCTGTCCTACACCAACAGGAATACTTTGTCCTTCTTTTACACAAATTCCAATACCATTGTCAAGTAATAGATCATTACCTACCATAGAAATGTTATTCATCACATCAATCCCTGAACCAATTAACATAGCGTTTTTAACTGGATACGTAATCTTTCCATTTTTTATTAAGTATGCCTCTGAGGTAGAAAACACAAAATTTCCAGAAGTAATATCCACTTGCCCTCCTGAAAAATTAGAAGCGTATAATCCTCGATCTACACTTTCTATAATTTCTTTAGGATTATTTATACCAGGTAGCATATAAGTATTTGTCATACGAGGCATGGGTAAATGACTGTAAGATTCTCTACGTGCATTTCCAGTAGATGTTGTATTCATTAAATTTGCATTAAACTTATCTTGAAGATAACTTTTTAATATGCCTTTTTCAATTAATACATTATATTGTGTTGGAGTCCCCTCATCATCAATATTTAAAGAGCCTCTTCGAGCAGTAATAGTACCATCATCTACCACTGTACATAAATTAGAAGCAACTTTGTTACCTATCTTATTACTAAAAATAGATGTACCTTTTCTATTAAAATCACCTTCCAAACCATGTCCAACAGCTTCGTGTAGTAAAACACCAGGCCACCCTGGTCCTAAAACTACAGGTAATAAACCTGAAGGAGCTTCTTTTGCCGATAAATTAACTAAAGCTGTTCGAACAGCTTCTTGTGTAATTTGTTCTATTAAAATAGATCCTAAATTGTTTTTTGTAGTAAAAAAGTTATATCCTGTTCGTCCACCACCTCCACTGTGTCCACTTTCTATTTTACTATTTTGTTCTACTATAACGTTAATTGATACCTGTACTAAAGGACGAACATCAGCTGCTAAAATTCCATCTGTGGACGCAATTAATATTTGTTCATATTTTCCATTTAAAGTAGCATATACTTCTGTCACTCTATTATCGTATGACCTAGCTATTTTATCTATAGTAAATAAAATATCTATTTTTTCTTGAAGACTAAACATATTCAAAGGATTTGTAGATTCATATATTAAATTATTTTTTACTTTAAACAACTTTTTTGAATTTTTATTTCTGAATTCAGGAAAAACGTCTTGCACTATCATTATGTTTTTATTTAACTCATTTAGAGTAATAATATCAGAAAAAGAAAACCCTGTAGAAGTTCCAGAAATAACTCTTACACCTATACCTTCATCTAAAAAATAACTTCCTTCTTTTACAATCTTTTTTTCTAATTTCCAAGATTCGTTAACAATAGATTGAAAATAAATATCAGCATAATTTATTTTTTTTAGATATAATTGACTTAAAACATTTTCAAGATTATTATAATTTATTTTGTTGCAAGTAAGTAATTGATCAGTAACTAATTCTAACATTATAAAAATTCTCTTATATAAAAAATGTATATTTTATAAAATATATAGTTGTTATTATGATTTAAAAAAAAAAAATATTCAATGATTTACAATTATGAACATAGATATATTTTTATCTGTAATTTATGGTATAGTTTAAATACGTTGTATAAACAGTAAAGCTCTACATATTAGTTTATCTAGTTTTGAAAATGAAATTTAAATAAAAATTTGAAAATATATATTTACATTATATATCAAATGAACATTTGTTAAAGAGACGTAAATAGTGAATAAAAAAATAAAAATACTTGTATTAAATGGTCCCAACTTAAATTTATTAGGAACAAGGGAATCAGATATTTATGGTAAAAAAAACCTTACTCAAATTGTACAACAATTAGTTAAAATAGCTAAAAAATATAAAATAGAATTAGAACACTTTCAATCTAATTCCGAATCAAGCTTAATTAATAAAGTACACCAATCAAAACATATTATACATTATATTTTATTTAACCCTGCAGCATTTACACATACTAGTATTGCTTTAAGAGATGCCTTACTAGCTGTTAAAATTCCTTTTATAGAAATACACATTTCTAACATTTATTCTAGAGAAACATTTAGATCACATTCTTGGTTTTCAGATATTTCGAATGGAATCATTTGTGGATTAGGTGAAGAAGGATATTCTTGGGCTTTAAAAACAGCAATAAATAGACTTATAAATGTGGATAACTAATTATTACATAAAATATAAATAATATTTTCTAAAAGAAATATACATAAAAAATAATCAAATAAATTAATATCAATTGAATAATTTATATCATGATCTTTATTAAGATCATCTTTTTAAACTAAACTTTCTATATTTTTCTATATTATGTAAAAAATGAAATTCATAATTTATTTACACTTTTTCAAAGAAGTAGAAAAAGTGTAAACAAAAAAACGACGTTTATTAAAAATTTTTTTAATTCATACCATACATTTTTAATTTTTTACGCAATGTTCCTCTATTAATACCCATTATTAAAGCAGCTTGCGTTTGATTACCTCTAGTAAATTGCATGATTAAATCTAATAATGGTTGTTCTATTTCTGATAATAAAATTTTGTATAAATTATTAATATTTTTGTTTTCAATTTCTGATAAATAATTTTTGATTGATTGTTTTACTAATTTTCGTAAAGGTTGTTCAATAATTTGTTTTTTTATATTAGTGGTCAATACAAATAATCTGTTGCTGCTCATATATCTTATAAACATATAAAATGTGTTTAATGTTTTTAAAAAATAATGTAAAGCATTATTGCTAAATAAATATCTTTTAAATTATTCACTTAATAATAATATTTTATATTTATTACATTAATTATTTGTATTAAAATTTAATACACCGTATAAAAAATTTTTGTATGTTTTTTATATTAAATATTGTATTTTATACATAAAATTAATATAAGTAATTTTAAAAAAAATAAGTAAATTTATTGTATCAGTGAAATCAATTATTGTCACTAAAACTATATTAATTTAAGTATTTTAAATTTAAAACTTAACACTATAATTTGTATACACCTTATATACAAAACACTATGTTATGTATTTTATAAATTGTTAAAATAGTTCAAAAGTATTTTTTCATATGTTTTTAAATAAATTTTCAAAAATATTTTAAATATATATAATATATAATATGACAATTTTAAAAAATATCAGGATACGTTTTGTAATTACATTATATTATAGACTGAATTAAACATTGCATATCATTAGGTATGGGAACATTCCATTTCATTAATTTGTTAGTTAATGGATGAATTAACTGAATAGTAGAAGCATGTAAAGCTTGTCTAGAAAAATTCTTTACAACATTATTGTCTGTCACAAAAACTTTATTACTATATTTCCCTAAATATATAGGATCTCCTATGATTGGATGATTAATCCAAGCCATATGTACTCGAATTTGATGTGTTCGTCCGGTTTCTAAACGAATTTTTAAATAAGTAAATTTTTTAAATTGTTTAATTATATTATAATGAGTAACAGCATTTTTGCCTAGGAGATTAACGGTCATTTTAATACGATTAACTGGATGCCTAGCAATTGGTTTCGAAATTTTATCATCAAAAAGTAAATTTCCTCGCACAAGAGCATAATATTCTCTAATAATTCTTCTGTACTTTAACTCTTTTATTAAATATTGATAAGAATCTATATTTTTAGCTATTACTAGTAACCCTGTAGTATTTTTATCTAATCTATGAATTATACCTGCTCTAGGTATATTAATGTTTTCTTGTATTCTATAGAGTAACCCATTTAATAATGTTCCGTTTAAATTTCCAGCACCTGGATGCACAACTAATCCAGAAGGTTTATTAATTATTAACAAATGCTCATCTTCATAAATGATATTTAAATCAATTTTTTCGGGTGTCCAAGGAATCGTTTCTTTTATAGGATAAATAGTTAAAGTATCTCCTTTAAAAAATAAATTAGGTTTATTTACTACTACTCCATCGATAAATACTCTATTATTTAAAATCCAAATTTTTAATAATGATCTAGAATATTTTGGTAATAAAATTTTTAAAGCTTGGTCTAATCGTATCTTATATCTTTTCAAAAAAAATAATTTTATTTTAAACATTATTGATTTCATTTATGTATTACTTAATTTATTTAAAGATGACTATATTTAGTATGTATACTTATGATTTAAATATTTTATGAAATTAAAAATATATATTAATAAACTTACAAAAATTATTATTTTGTGTACTATGTTTATAGTACACAAAAACATATTTTTTTAAGTATCAAAATAAACAATTTTATTTGTTAAATAATTTTTTTGAATCTATGTTTTTATAATAACAATTTTCAATAATTAAATAATTAAAAAAATTATTTATATTTTAAACATCATTAGCACATGTTTAAATATTTAATTAAATTAAAATAACAATAAATATTGTATATTTTTAATATTGTTTTTACAAATATTATTATAACAAATTAAATAAATTTAAATTTAATTTATATATAATACAGTAACGTTGTTACTGAATTTATTATTTTATATTTTAATACACTAATTAATAACATTTAAATACTAATAAATATTCCTTGTAAAAATTATTAAAATAACATTTTAGATATCAAACATGTATTTAAAAAATAATTTTTAAATAAATTAACTATTAATTTTTTTATATATTTTATGAATAAAAAAATAATAAAATAATGAAATTAATTCATTAATCAATAAATTATTAAAATAATAAAAACAATTATTTAACATTTAATAATATATTTATATTATAATATATATGTTGAAATTACATTAATTAAAATAAAAAAATGAATTTTCAAATTAATTATATTTTATAAATGTTGCTATTTTTTTATATATTTTAAAAACAATTTAAATAATAATAATATATAAAAAAATATAATTTTAAAACATATTATTCTAAAATAATATTTTAAAAAAAACAAAAAATTTTATTAATTTTTAAAAATTTAACATTAAAAATGTTACATAAATATATGAAAAAAACAACTAATGAAATACGTGATATGTTTTTAAATTTTTTTGTTCAGAAAAAACATAAAATTGTACAAGGTAGCTCTCTAATTCCTGCTAATGACTCTACATTATTATTCACTAATGCAGGTATGAATCAATTTAAAAATATCTTTTTAGGAAAAACAACTACTGATACATTGAGAATAGTAACGTCACAAAATTGTTTAAGAACTGGTGGCAAACACAATGATTTAGACAATGTAGGAAAAACTCCATACCATCATACTTTTTTTGAAATGTTAGGCAATTTTAGTTTCGGAGACTATTTCAAAAAAAAATCTATTATATATGCATGGGAATTACTTACTAGTTCTAAATGGTTTAACTTAGATAAAAGCAAATTAATAGTAACAGTTCATAATAATGATGATGAAACTTATAAATTATGGCTAAATCTTATAAAAATTCCCCAACATGCTATTATAAAAATAGGAAAATCCAAAAATTTTGAAAATGATTGCGATAATTTTTGGCAAATGGGACAAACTGGACCTTGTGGACCGTCTACTGAAATTTTCTTTAACCCAAATCATAATATTAATGACACTAAAAAATTAATTACATCTGAAATTATTACTAGTGAATTTATTGAAATTTGGAATATCGTTTTTATACAATTTAATCGAATTCAAAATAAATCTCTGATACCTCTTACTAATTTGTCAGTAGATACAGGCATGGGTTTAGAACGTATAGCTTCTGTTATACAAAAAGTGAATTCAAATTACGAAATTGATTTATTTCAAATTTTGATTCAAAAAATTTTAAGTTTAACAAATATTAATAACCCAAACATTAAATCAGTACGAATAATTTCTGATCATATTAGATCATCTGCATTCATAATTTTAGAAAATGTGTTACCTTCTAATGAAAAAAGAGGTTATGTATTAAGAAAAATTATTCGCAGAGCAGCCCAACATGGACTTAAATTAAATATTAATAAACCATTTTTATATAAATTAATTCCCAGCTTAATTCAATCAATGGGTCATTATGCTACAACGTTAAAAATTAACCAAAATAAAATACAAAATATTATTAAAACCGAAGAGATCAATTTTT
Source organism: Buchnera aphidicola (Nipponaphis monzeni) (assembly GCF_006741185.1). Taxonomy (NCBI): domain Bacteria; kingdom Pseudomonadati; phylum Pseudomonadota; class Gammaproteobacteria; order Enterobacterales; family Erwiniaceae; genus Buchnera; species Buchnera aphidicola. The sequence continues at coordinate 417,487 of NZ_AP019379.1, forward strand.
CAAATACTTTGGAAAAAGGATTAAAACAACTGCAATTAAATATAAAAAATATAAAAAATGGAACACTTAATGGAAAAAAAATATTTTATTTACATGATACATTTGGATTTCCTATTGATTTAGTTCAAGATATTTGCCAAGAAAAAAATATTAAAACAGATATCGTTGGTTTTAAAAAAGAAATGAAGAAACAAAAAAAAAGAAGTACATCTCATAATAATTTTATTATACATGATAACAATTATTTTGTTACTAATTATCATTCAATATTTAAAGGATATACGTTAAAAGAAATATCTGGTAATGTACAAGCTATTTATAAAAATCAAAAATTATCTAATAAATTAATTTGTGGAGAATTAGGCATTATAGTACTAGATCAAACATCATTATATGGAGAGTCTGGAGGACAAGTAGGGGATAATGGTATATTATATAATCAAGATGTTCACTTCAAAGTTATTAATTCAAAAAAATATATAAATACTATTTATCATGAAGGAAAATTAATTAAAGGGGAAATATTAATCCATGACAAATTAATATCTAAAGCAAATTTGAATAGAAGATTATTAATTCAATCAAATCATACAGCTACACATTTATTACATGCTGCATTAAAAAAAATTTTAGGACCTCATATTGTACAAAAAGGATCTTTTATTGATGATACTCGTTTAAGATTTGATTTTTCTTATAACCAACCTATTTTATTAGAAACGTTATATAAAATTGAAACATTAGTAAATTATAAAATACAGCAAAATATTCCCGTTTATACTCAAGAAATGTCTTTAAACGAAGCCTTAGAAAAAAAAATAATAAGTTTATTTTATGAAAAATATAAAGAAACTAATACTGTACGAGTTGTGTCAATTAGCAATTTTTCACATGAATTGTGTGGAGGTACACATACTTTTAATAGCGGAGAAATTGGATTATTTAAAATTAATCCTAAGCTTAACAAAATATCATCAGGAATTTATAGAGTAGAAGCTAATACAGGTTTATTTGCATTGAAGAAAATACAAGAACAAGAACAACAATTAAATACTATTGCATCCCTTCTAAAAACTAACATAATACATTTAAAAAAAAATGTACAGATGTTAATTAACCATACAAACACTCTAAAAAATAAAATATTAACCATAGAAAAAGAAAATAACTTTAAATTACTAAATAAATTACAAAAAAAAATAATTTTTATAAAAAAAACAAAAGCGTTAATATATGTGTTAAAAGACAAAGATATCAAATCAATTAGAAATTTAACCAATGAATTAAAAAATAAATTAAAATTGTCAATAATTGTATTAATTAGCACAAATAACAAAAATTTTTCTATTATTGCAAATTGTACTAAAGAATTAAGTAAAAAAATACAAGCAATTAAATTAGTAAATTTATTAATAAAAAATAATCAAGGAAAAGGCGGAGGCACAGTTGAAAAAGCAGAAGGAGGAGGGGAAGGGATTATAAAAAATATAAATAAGTTTTTAATAAAAATAAAACTATGGATACAATCTAAATTGTAAATATAAAAATTTTTATTTTTTATAAAAAACATTTAATAATATTAATAATATGTTGGTTTACAACATATTCAATTTTATGGCAATTTTAATTAATTTTTTTACTAAAAAATTTATATATTTAACGTTAAAAGGAATATATGATGCTCATTTTGACTCGTCGCATCGGAGAAACTCTTGTCATCGGAGATGAAGTGACTGTAACAGTACTTGGTATTAAAGGTAATCAAGTACGTATTGGAGTTAATGCTCCTAAAAACATTTCTGTTCATAGAGAAGAAATATATGAACGAATCCAAGCAGAAAAAAAAGAAAAAAACAATTAAAATGTAAATACTACGTCTTGCTTCAAAACTTAGCAAGGCGAAGTTTTTTATTTAATTTAATAATAAATGTTATTATTATATATAAATATACAAAGTTATTTTAAAGAATTAGTTAAGTATGTTAAATATACGAAATATTAAATACACATAAAATGTTTCAGTAAAAATAATAAATATTAATATTACTCAAAAATATAAATAGTCAACTATAGCAGTTCATATATTTATTAAACATATAAAAATTTTTCATATTAAATATGCCTCTTTATTAAAAAAAAGATTTTTTATTTATTAAATAAATGTAATCATGCTTATTTTTCATTGTAATATATAAAACATATTAATAACAAATTATTAAATTTTATTGACTTATTTATTTAATAACGTAAAATAATAAATTACTCAAATTAAAATGTTAAATACCTTTACTTAATAATTAACACTATACAGGTGAGATGGCCGAGTGGTTGAAGGCGCTCCTCTGCTAAGGGAGTATGTAGATAACTGCATCGAGGGTTCGAATCCCTCTCTCACCATTCATTTATACAAAAAATATTGTATTTTGCATCCGTAGCTCAGTAGGATAGAGCACTCGGCTACGAACCGAGAGGTCGAAGGTTCAAATCCTTTCGGATGCAGTATAATAAATATTATATTTTAATGAGTAATGATTTTTAATTTAAATAAAATATGTTACAATATGTTAATAAAACCATTTATTCATAAAAAATGTATTTTCAGTATTTAATAAATACATTTTGTATATTTTTAAAAAATTTTAAATAGAAACTACACCAATATAATACTTAATTAATAAGATTTGTTTAAGTATCAAATTCATAGCATTATTTTTATAAAAATAAGTTGTTTTAAATACATTTTATATAGGAAACTTCATTGATCCCGAATTTCTCAAAAAAATTAAAATGGATAGAATCTCATAAAAATGTTTTTAAAGATATTATGAGAGGAGTGGAACGTGAAACTTTACGTATAACTTTAAATGGGGAACAATCAATAAAAAACCACCCTAAAAGTATGGGAAGTCCTTTAACTCACAAATGGATTACAACAGATTTTTCTGAAAATTTACTAGAGTTTATTACGCCTGCAAATAAAAATATTGATGTGTTATTAATGTTACTAAAAGATATTTATCGCTATGCATGTAAAAATTTAAATCAAGAACTTATGTGGCCTTTAAGTTTACCTTATCTTAACACGTATAATAACCCTATTAGGATCGCTTGTTATGGAACATCTAAAATAGGTCAAAAAAAAACATTATACAGAAAAGGTTTACAAAATAGATATGGTTATTATACAAATATAATTTCAGGAGTCCACTACAATTTTTCGTTACCATGGTCTTTTTGGAAAGCATGGACGAATGTTACACATGTAGATAATAGCAAAGATGTCATATCAAGTGGATATCTTGGATTAATAAGAAATTATTACAGATTTGGATGGGTTATTCCATATTTTTTTGGAGCTTCTCCAGTAATTTCTTCATGTATGATAAAAAATAAAAAAAAATATTCTTTCATTACCATTCCAAAACAAAAAGAATGTGTTTATTTACCTTGGGCAACTTCGTTACGTATAAGTTCTTTAGGATATAATACTTCTATAAGTAATAAATTATGTATAAAATACAATTGTTTATCAAATTACATTAAAAAAATTAAATACGCTACTTCTACACCTTATCCAAAATTTGTAAAAATTGGCACTAATGACGTACAAAAAAATCCTAAACAAATTAATACAAATTTATTGCAGACAGAAAGTGAATTTTATTCTCAAATAAGACCTAAAAGAAAAATTATATTAAATGAATCTCCAATCATTGCTTTAGAAAATAGAGGTATTGAATATGTAGAAATTAGATCATTAGATGTAAACCCATTTTCATCTATAGGTATTACCAAACAACAAATATTATTCTTAGATTTATTTCTAATATGGTGTACTATTTTAGATTCTCCTTATATTGATCATTCAGAATTAAGATCCATACATAATAATTGGGAAAAAGTTGCTGTACAAGGAAGAAATTCTTCCTTGCAAGTGATAATTAATAAAAAAGAAATATTACTAACAAAAATTATACAATTAATATTAAGAGATTTATTTAAAATATCTGAAATATTTGATAAATTTTTTCACAACGGTCAATATACATTCACATGTATTAAATTACAACAATTTTTAAGATATCCTCATTTAACATATTCTGCAAATATTTTAAACAATATAATGTATGAAGGATTTAAAAATTTTGGTTTAAAATTATCTAATCAATATTTTAACAAACATTTACAAGAGCCGTTCGAATATTTAAAAAGTTCTTTTTTTATAAAAGAATTTTTACATTCTCATAAGTTACAAAAAATAATAGAATCAAAAAACATGTAAAAAATGAATTAACTTAACAATATTAAAACAGTTATAAATAATATGCATTTAAACAACAATAATTATTGTAGTAACTGTTTTTTTTAAAAAAAACAATTTAAATATATTAATTTTTAACGTAAATTTTAGATATATATCCTTAAAAATACTTTTTATAATATAAGTCTATTTATTTTACAAAATTCAATTGATTTTTTAATTCATCTATTTTATCGACTTTTTCCCATGAAAAATTATTCCTTCCAAAATGGCCATATACAGATGTTTCAAAATAAATAGGTTTAAGTAAATCTAACATCTTAATTATTCCATAAGGACTTAAATCAAAACATTTCCTAATTAAATTAATTAATGTCGTATGTTTAATTTTACTTGTACCAAAAGTATCTACCATAATAGAAATAGGTTGTGATACTCCTATAGCATAAGACAATTGAATTTCACATTTATCTGCAAAACCTGCTGCTACAATATTTTTAACTACATATCTAGCAGCATAAGCCGCTGAACGATCTACTTTAGAAGGGTCTTTTCCAGAAAAAGCTCCACCTCCATGACGAGACATTCCTCCATATGTGTCTACAATAATCTTTCTACCCGTTAAACCACAATCACCTATAGGTCCTCCTATAACAAATCTACCTGTAGGATTTATAAATAACTTAGTTTTAGCAGTTAACCATTTTTTTGGTATTTCTGGTTTTATAATTTCTTCTATAATTGATTCTCTTATTTCTTTTTGAGAAACTTCTTCTGAATGTTGTGTTGATAAAACAATTGTATCTATTCCTAATATTTTATTATCCTGATATTCGACAGTCACTTGGCTTTTAGCATCAGGCCTTAGCCATTTTAATGTTTTATTTTTTCGTAATATGGATTGTCTTTTCATTAATTTATGCGCATACGTTATAGGAGCTGGCATAAAAACATTCGTTTCATTAGTAGCATATCCAAATATAATACCTTGATCTCCCGCTCCTTGTTTAGCAGGATTATAATTTTGTACGCCCTGATTAATATCAGGAGATTGTTTTCCAAAAACAGTTATAATAGCACAAGTATTTGCGTTAAATCCTGATTCAGAATCTAAATATCCAATGTTTCGTATAGTAGATCGTGCAATTTTTTCAATATCTATTAATGCATTACTAGTAATTTCTCCACCTATTAGCACCATCCCCATTTTTATATATGTCTCACATGCTACATGAGCGTAAGGATCTTTTTGAAGAAAAGCGTCAAGAATAGCATCAGAAATTTGATCAGCAATTTTATCTGGATGACCTTCAGATACTGATTCTGATGTAAAAAAATGTTGTGTCATTAACTTTCCTTTTTCAAAAAATGCATAAATATAATTGCTAAGTATATATAATTACACATATACTGAATATTTTTCATAAAAAATTTTTTTTATAATAAAATTATAAATTAGTTTTAATTAATTTAATAATTAACTAAAACTACACATAAAATTAAATATTTCAATATATGTAAAAAATGTCTAATTAAATTAGAGTTGTATTTAACGTTACAGGTATAATTTTATTATATTATTTAAAAAAAACTTAAATACACATTTATAGTGTAATTATTATTAATAATTATATATTCTATTAATATAAAAAATAAACTTTATTTTTGAATTTTTTACATTAATAATGTATGTAATATGAACATATTTTTATATATTAATAAAATGTCGTACATTAGTAATTTTTTAAAAAATAAATAGTTTTAAAATAACATTTTAAAATGATTAAAACAATTAAATATAGTATAGATATTTATTACTATTAAAAAATTACATATCAAAATAAAAACAATTTATTAAAAAAATTTGTTTTATGTTATACTTTTAAAAAAATTATGAAACATATTAACGTTAAAAATTAATAATAATGATTGTAATTAAATAAAAATATTCATTTTTTTAAAAAATATGTAATGTATAAATTCTTTTTCGATACATATAACAATATTCTTATTAACTATATAATATAATTAGTTTAATTTAATTATTTTAATTAACAACAATTAATATATTGTAACATAATTTTTTTATTCTTAAAACATATAACGATAACGTTTTTAATTATTTAAATTACTTCCGTAATATGTATATTATTAAATTAATAAATATATTTTTATATTTATAAAATACTTTTAGTTATTTTTTTAAAAATTTTAAAATATGGAATTTACAGATCAATTATATTAAATAATAATAAATACTACAAATTATTTAATTATTTAATATTAACCTTATTATTTATATAATTAATTATATAATAAATGTACTTGTCATTAAAGTTATTAATATATTAAATATAATAAAAAATTCGTTTATAGGGATATCCATTTTATACTTGTATAAAGTATAATTTACCTATATTTTTATTCATTTATTATTAAATAAATAATTATTTGTTATGATACATTTGTTTTACGTAATTTCATATTATACTTAAAAATATATATTTTTATTTTTATGTATATATAATATACAATGTATGTATTTTAATACATTATCATTTTAAATTATTAACAATAATAAAACATTACAAAAATATTTACAATTTTAAAAAATATAAAAACAATTTTTACATTTAACAGTTAATTTTAAAATGTGTTTAAATAAAATAATGTTATTATTAATAATACTATATTTTATATATTTAATATATAATTAAGATATAATATCTTAATATTATTAATCAACTTAATACATTCGATAAAATTGTAAAAATTTTTTTTGTAAATATAATTCAATTTTTATTATATATATGCTTATATATAGTATTTATATTTAACATAAAATATGGTATATTAAAATATATATTTTTATCATTTATTTACAAAAATACTTTAAATACATATCTAAAATTATTAATTTAAAATTTATAAAAACAATATTATTATGTACTCAAAAAGTACATTATTAATTTTAATTAATTAATTTTTTATAATTTTTACGCCTTGATTAGTACCAATTAAAATAATATCAGCTTTTCTTAAAGCAAATAAACCTACTGTAACAACCCCAGGAAATGAATTTATTACATTTTCCATTTTAATAGGATCTAATATTTTTAAATTATATATATCTATTATAATATTTCCATTATCTGTAATAATATTTTTTCTATATTTAGGAACTCCTCCTAGTTTAATAAATTCTCGCATTAAATACGATTTAGCCATAGGAATAACTTCTACAGGCAATGGGAAAGAAGTTCCTAATATTTCAACTATTTTAGTTTGATCAATTATACAAATAAATTTGTCAGCAATGTTTGCTAAAATTTTTTCTCCAGTTAAAGCCCCGCCTCCTCCTTTAATCATCTCCATGTTATTATTAATTGCATCTGCTCCATCAATATACAATGGTAAATGATTTATATTATTTAGATCAAAAACTTTCATACCATATTTTTTTAAATACAAAGTAGATATTTTAGAACTTGATACTGTTCCATTTATTAAATTTTTAACGTTACTTAGTATTTTAATAAATTTTAAAACAGTAGTTCCTGTACCTATTCCTAATATACTACCAGATGGTATATAATCAATAACTGCTTGAGCTACAATTGTTTTTAGATTTTTTAACTTCATATGATTAAAAATCAAATAAATTAAAGTATTTATACTTGGTTGAGTTATGTTTTTTGATTTATATTTATATATAAAATAATATTTTTATATGTTTCATACAATTGATATTTAAAAGTTTATGACAAATTATACTAAAAAAATTTAATTAAATTTAAAAAATTTATAATTGTTTTTATTTAATTACCTGGGGCACCTGGATTCGAACCAGGGATGCCGGTATCAAAAACCGGTGCCTTGCCGCTTGGCTATGCCCCATTTTTAAAACTATATTGACAAATTAACTAACTTATTTATAAACAATAATACTAGACAATATTAGTATTGTAATTATATCTTTTAATAATTTTTAATAATATTACTATAACTTTATTAAATTAATGTCAATTGAATTTATTATTTAAAGTTAGCAATTTGTTTAAAATTTTTTTATATTTGTTTTTTAAATTAAATTTAATAACATTATACGGGAGGCGAGATTTGAACTCGCAAACCTTGCGGCGCTAGAACCTAAATCTAGTGCGTCTACCTATTTCGCCACTCCCGTATTATAGTGATTATTGTTTTTGCTAGCAATTATAAAAAATTTATTTGGCTATGACGGGAATTGAACCCATGACCTCAGCGTTATGAGTGCTGCGCTCTAACCTTCTGAGCTACATAGCCTGATAAAAAATTTTTTAATACAATTCATAAAAAAAATTTTTTTTAATTATATGTTACTATAAAAAATATATTTTAAATAGTGTTCAATTTAAATATTATAAGTATTATTTATAAATTTCATATATTAAAAATTTATTTAAAAAATATTTACAAATTAATTTGTAAAAATATTATATATTATTAAATAAATTTAAATTTATATTATGATAATATCATATTGTAAACAAATTTAAAATATCAATTTGTTAAAATATTATATAACTTAAATAAAAAAGAAAAAATATTTAATGAAAATTCAGAAAAAAATTAAAAAAAACTTTATTTATCATATTATTGATCAAGACTTAAGTAAAAACAAAAATTTAAAAATACATACGAGGTTTCCTCCAGAACCTAACGGACATCTACATATAGGCCATGCAAAATCTATATTTCTAAATTTTAGTATAGCTAAATTTTATAAAGGTAAATGTAATCTAAGATTTGATGACACAAATCCTACTAAAGAAAATGTCAAATTTATTTCTTCTATTAAAAAAGATATTCTTTGGTTAGGTTTTGTATGGAATGATGATATAAAATTTTCTTCTCAATATTTTAGTTTATTATACAAATTTGCCGTTCAACTAATTAAAAAAAATTTAGCTTACGTTGATCAATTAACAAAAAAACAAATTCGTGATTATAGAGGTACGTTGAAAAAACCTGGAAAAAAAAGTCCTTATCGATCACGTAGCATAAAAGAAAATTTATATCTTTTTAAACAAATGAAGAAAGGATTAATACCTGAAGGTCATGCATGTTTGCGAGCTAAAATAGACATGGAATCTCCTTTTATTATTATGCGAGACCCTGTGTTATATCGTATATTATATTGCAAACATCATCAAACACTAAATTACTGGTGTATCTATCCTATGTATGATTTTGCTCATTGTATTGCTGATACTCTAGAAAATATTACACATTCTTTATGCACATTAGAATTTCAAGAAAACAAACATCTATACAATTGGATATTAAATAACATAGATATTAATGTTAAAAATAGACCTTATCAATATGAGTTTTCTCCATTAAAATTAGAATATAATGTTTTATCTAAAAGAAAATTACAAATGTTGGTTGATAAAAAAATTGTTAATGGATGGAATGATCCTAGAATGCCTACGATTTCAGGACTCAGAAAAAAAGGATATACACCTGATTCTATTATTAAATTTTGTGAAAAAGTTGGGGTAACAAAACAAAATAATTTAATACAATTATCTACTTTAGAATCATGTATAAGAAAAGAACTAAATGAAACATCTCCTAGAATAATGGCCATTCTTAATCCTATAAAAATAATAATAGAAAATTTACCTGAATGTTATATGGAAATTATTAATATTCCAAACCATCCAAATAAACCAGAAATGGGAAATAGAAAAATCATATTCAGTAAAGAAATTTATATAGACAAATTTGATTTTTGTGAATACCCAAGTAAAGAATATAAAAGATTAAGTATAGGTAAAACAGTTAAGTTACGTTATGGATACAACATTACAGCTACTGCAATAAAAAAAAATCAATTTAATAACATTGAATATATTACATGTACATATGATCCTCACACAATAAAAAATAATTTGTATATTAAAAAATATGTTGGTATTATTCATTGGATATCTATTAAAAATACAATTTCTGCTAAATTTAAAATTTATAAAAAATTATTTTATATTCAAAATCCAGAGCTAAAAAAAAATTTTTTAGATTATATTAATACTAATACTTTAAATATCAAAACAGGCTTTGTCGAAAAATCTATTATGATGAACTTATCAATAAGACGCTATCAATTTGAAAGAGAAGGGTATTTTTATCTTTGTTGCTCAATATTAAAAGATAATTTTTTAACTTTTAATCAAATTGTTACCCTTAAAAAAAATAAACAAAAAAATATTTTGTCAACAAATCACTTATAGATATTTGTTTAAAAAATAATGTTATATATTTATAACTTTGGTATAAATATATATAAATACTAAAATAAAAAAAATTTTGTACAAAACTAATCAAAATAATAATAAATACATATAAAAAATATTTAAAAAATATGTTAAATATTATTTACAATAAATAATTATGAAATTTATTAGTTTTTAATACTAATAAACACTAACATAAAAATATATTTATTTTTAGTAATTTAACATTAGTAATGATAATTAAAAAAAATAATTTTTAGAACAATTTATTGTTTTAATATTGCATAAACATTTTATTTAAAATAATAAATTATTGAAAAATTTAATATAAATAATCTTACGAACATATTACATTATATGTATAAATTACTAATAACAATTTCTTTATACATTAATGCCAATCTTTATTAATAAAAAAAATTATTTACTATATTTTGTAAGTTTACATAAATAATATTATAAGTTTTTATATACTTAACATTAGTAAATCTATTAACTACAAAATATAACATTTTATTATTTAAAAATTAGTAATTAATATGAATGTATTAATTATTAAATAATCTCATAGATTTAAAATGTTAATATAATTAATTAAATTACATTAATACAAAATTAACATGGAACATATTAAAAATATGTGTATCCTAACTATAAAGTTATGTAAAGTAAGTTAACATAAATATATCTATGTATGCTGCCATATTAATATTTTAACAATGATTCAATTCACAGTCAGCAATAAATTATAAATAATATTTTTTAAATAATATTAATTATTTAGTAAAAATTATTATTATTATTATGCAATGTAATGTTTAATAACATTAAGAATATATAATTTAAACATTTATTTATCATACATTAAAGGATATTGAATAATGCCTAGAATTATAAAAACAATAGCTAGAGAAATAATAGATTCTAGAGGTTTTCCTACAATTGAATCTGAAGTATATTTAGAAGATGGTATTATAGGAAGGGCTTCTGTGCCTTCGGGTGCCTCTACTGGATCTAAAGAGGCTTTAGAACTAAGAGATTGCAATAAAAATTACTTTTTTGGAAAAGGTGTTACTAAAGCTGTAAATTCTGTAATGAAATATATAGCTCCTTCTATAAAAAATAAAAACTCTGAAGACCAAAACAATATAGATAATATTTTAATTAATTTAGATGGTACTGAAAATAAATCTTTTTTAGGAGCTAATGCTATTTTGTCAGTATCTTTAGCTGTAGCTAAAGCTACAGCTATGTATAAAAAAATTCCTTTGTACCAATATATTTCTTATTTACACGGATCTCCCGAAAAATATTCTATGCCTTTACCTATGATAAATGTAATCAATGGAGGAAAACATTCTAACAATAATATTGACATACAAGAATTTATGATCCAACCTATCTTAGCAAAGACTATCAAAGAAGCTATTCAAATTGGATGTGAAATATTTTATACTTTAGGTTTAATTTTAAAAGAAAATTGTATGAGTATTGCTGTTGGTGATGAAGGTGGTTATTCTCCTAATTTGAAATCTAATGAAGATGCAATACATTTAATTAAAACAGCAATAGAACGATCAGGTTATTCTTTAGGAACAGATATAACGTTAGCCATAGACTGTGCAGCATCTGAACTGTACAATTCAAAAACTAAAAAATATCATTTAATGAATGAAAATAAAGTTTTTAACTATCAAGAATTTACATCTTATTTAACAAAATTGTCAGAAAAATATTCTATTGTGTCTATAGAAGACGGTTTATCAGAACTAGATTGGGAAGGATATATTTATCAAACAAAAAAATTAGGTAAAAAAATACAATTAGTAGGAGATGATTTATTTGTAACTAATAACAAAATTTTTAAAAAAGGTATAAAATCTAAAATAGCTAATGCCATTTTAGTTAAATTAAATCAAATTGGAACGTTAACAGAAACTCTTAAAGTTATCAATACTGCACAATTGTCAAATTATTCAGTTATTATATCTCATAGATCTGGAGAAACAGAAGATACTACTATTGCGGACCTTTCTGTAGGTACATCTTCTGAACAAATCAAAACCGGTTCTATGTCCAGAACAGATCGCCTTGCAAAATATAATCAATTAATACGAATTGAAGAATCTTTAGGAAACGAAAAAGCTCCTTTAAATAAAAAAATAAAATCGTACTATAATTTTTCATAATTTTCTTTAAAAAAATAAATTAATTTTATATAAATTAATTTATAAATCATTTTTTATATGTTGTAATTAGATGTAATGTATACATCTAATTACTTTTAGTCAAAGTTAATGTTTGTTATAAAACCAAAAAAAAGAAACATTATTTACTTTATTTATTATAAAAAGATAATTAAATATATAATAAGTTATATAATATAAATTATACTCAATTGTTTATAAAACATTAAAATTTTTTAAAAAAAATATTTTTTATATTTAAAAAATATTATCTATTTATTTAAGTTAATATGATAAAAAAAATATACTACATTTTTTGTTAATGTACATTATATTAAAAATACACAACAAAATTAATTAATATTATTATATATGCACAAAAAAATATAAATGTTCGCTTATTACTAATAATTCAATTAATAAGTAATTGCAATTATTTTTTAAATTTATTTTAAATATTTATGTTACTAATCATTTAATGTTTAATAAGTTATTAATAAGATAATTGTTTTATAATTATAAAAAATTACGTACATATATATTTATTTAGTAATAAAATATAATAACTTTTTTTTAAAAATACATGTTTTCATATTTTATATATTTGTTTTTTATATTTTTTTAAAGTATCTTGCAAATTATAATATAATATTTTATTTATAAAAAAAATATAATTTTTTATATATCTTAAAAGTTTTACTTTTTACAAACATATATAAATTAATATTTAAATGTTTTTTTATAAAAACACTTTTTTTAAAAAATATTACATCATATTTTAAACTAAAAAAAAATTCATTAAAAATTTATAATTTTATAATTAATTTATATATATTAAAAATTTTTGTTCGTAATATACAATAAAAATTGTGTTACTATATATAAAATATTAATGAGTATTAATATTTTGATTTATATATTTATATATTACTGTTAATATAATTGTTATAAATTATTAAAAAAAATTTATAAACATCATATAAAAAATTTATATAAATAAATTTACTTTATTAAAGTAAAAAATATTGTACATACTTCAATAAATAAATAATATTAACATATTAATTCATATGTTTCTTAAAATAATTAATAATAGTAAATATCCTAAAAAATTACATCCTATTATTTTTTTTTAAAAAAGTATATATAAAATATATAAAATAATTAATTGCTGTTAGTAACAAATTTTTTCCTATATATTATATATAACTATATATTTAACATATAAAATATACGCATATATTATATTATAACTTATTATATAATATTTATTAAACATTAAAAATGTTTATCACTATAAACACTGATGTTAGTCGCAAACAAAATTAATACTAACAACTTTTTTCCAAACACTAAATAACATTTACTTATATTATCTTTCAACACTTATTGTTAAATAATAATAAAGATATATTAATTTTTAAAAATGTTTTTTTTAAAATGTTTAAATATGTCAATAAAAATTCACTTTTTTAAAAAATAAATTTTATAATTTTTAATTTATAAATTATTTCATTATTTAATAATATAATTTATTGTTAAATTACATATATTTTTCCTAAAAAATTTTTTATTAAAAATTAATTTTTTAATACTAATTAATGTTAATGATAAAATATTGTAAATATTACTCCTAATTTATAATTATACAATTACTTTTTAAAATAAAATATTTTATTTACTATAACATTTTATATATTTTAATTAATTATAAAGTATTTTAAATGACTATTAGGTATAGATATGTTATATTATTAATCAATATAATATGTTTACATCTATTTTTGTATTAAACATATTTTCAGCATTTTATTAACAAAAAAATAACAGCATAACAACAAATATAAAATATTTAAAACTCTAATTAAAAAATTAAAAAATTTAATTACAAATACATTAATAGCGTATCTTGTTATTATTTATAATTTTCGTTACATCATTTTATTTAAAAATATAATATTAATATTAATATTCAAAAAAAATATGTTTTTAATTTCTTAAATAGAAAATATTACTAATAAATATGAGTGTTAAAACAAAAAATAATTAATAATAAATAATTTTTTTATTATTTTTTAAAACATTGAATGTTATGCGTTAGGTTTATATAACTAGATAAATTATATGTACAATATTTATATACAAATTGTATATTAAATAAAAAAAAATATAATTAAAATATTAAACATGTAATATACAAATATACAATAATATTTTTTTAAAAAATAATGTCATTTTAATTAATGTCTAGTATACATTAATCGAAATAAAAAATTATATGTTGATAAATTCAAAATTTATGTAAACATATATATGTTTTATATAATAAAATAACATATACAATCTATTTACCTTATTATTATAATAATATAATAATAACTTATGTAAAAGTATCATTATAATTAATATACAAACAATTTTAAAAAATAAAGTCTTTAAAATTTAAAAATTTTGATAATTTAACTTAAAAAATGAAAATATTTACATATGTAAAAATATACATTATATTATTAGAAATATTTTTGACATTCAGTGTTCCATCCACAACCTTTTTAGTAAACAAAGATTACTTTTTAATAAGACCTTTACAAAATATACCTAAGGTGGTAGAATTTTTTTCATTTTATTGTCCATATTGTTATCAGTTAGAAATATGTAATAAAAAAAATAATATTTTTAACAAAAACTCTTTAAATAATATGAACATTAGACATTATCATGTTATTTTTAATAATAATTTTGATTTATCAATAACGCAAGCTTGGTCTATTGCTATCGCTTTAAATATAGAAAATAAAGTTATATTACCTATATTTTCAGGAATACAAAAAGTACACACTATATATAATAAAAAAACTTTAAAAAAAACGTTCATACAATATTCAGATATATCTCCTCAAATGTATGATACACTTTGGGATAGCCTTTTAATAAAAAAAATTTTACTAAAACAAATACAAACATCTCAACTTATTCAGTTAAAAGAAATACCAACAATTTGTATTAATGGGAAATATGTTATTAATAATAATATACATCTGAAATCAATTTTAGAATTTATAAAATCGTATACTGTTGTAACAAATTATTTACTAAATATAAAAGAATTAAAGATAGTAAAAAAATAAATAAAAAATTCAGTTTATAAAAAAACACTTTTTTAAGTGTATATAAGAGTTCATTAAAAAAACAATTAAATTTTTTAATATATCTTCTAACACAACACATATATTGTCACTTTTTATAAAATAAAACACTACAACTTAACTAAAAAAATTGTTAACAATTAATAATTATAATATGAATAATTTTCGAAAAAAATCTTTATTACTAATTGACGGACATTCACACCTTTATAGATCATTTTATGCATTACCTTCTTTAACTAATAATAAAGGTGATTTATGTAATGCGATTTATGGAGTAATCAATCAAATTAAATATTTATATATTAAATATAATCCAAATCAAATTATCGTAACTTTTGATGATTTTTCTGAAAATTTTAGAAAAAAATTATTTAAAGACTATAAAAAAAATAGGCCTGAAATGCCTCTTAATTTAAAAAGTCAAATGAAACCGTTAATAAAAATCATAAAATACTCTGGTATTCCTTTAATAATTTATCCAAAAGTAGAAGCTGACGATGTAATAGGATCATTAACCTTCCAAGCTATTAAAAGAAAATATAATATTATAAGAATTAGTACTAATGATAAAGATATGTCCCAATTAGTTAGCTCTAATGTTGTAATTATTCATTCTCATTCAGGAAAAATTTTAGGACCTAATGATATTGAAAAAAAATACGGGGTATCTCCTAAATTTATTACCAGTTTACTTGCTTTAACTGGAGATGCTTCTGATAATGTACCAGGAGTGCCTGGAATTGGAAAAAAAACAGCTACCTTACTGATACATCAATTTGGTAGTTTAAAAAATATCTATGATAAATTACAAGAAATTAAAAATTCTAATATAAGAGGATCTAAACAAATTGCTATTAATTTAAAAAAAAATAAAACATTAGCCTTTTTATCATTAAAATTAGTTACTATTAATTTAAATATAGATATAGATATTAGTAAAAAAAAATTACAAATGTCTAAACCTAATTGTAAAAAATTATTAACATTATTCAATAATTATCAATTTTACAAATGGAAAGAAAAATTACAACTTAATCAATGGTTTTTATGTGATGAAAATTTATTAAAAAATTACAATCAACCATATTCTAAAAATAATAACAATTATAAAATTATAGTTAATGAACCCACCTTAATGAAATGGATATTAAAAATTCGTAATTTCAACATTTTTGCATTTTTAATAGAAATAGACAATATTTTTATAAATAATTCAAATATTTTAAGTATTACAATTGCCTTAAATCCTCAAGAAATAATTTACGTACCTATTAATTTACATAACGAACAATCAACAAATACTATATATTTAAATATTGTACTAAAACATTTAAAACCATTATTTGAAGATCCTTTAAAAATAAAAATTTTACAAAATTTAAAACTTAATACATTAATGCTAAAAAAGTTTGATATTAAAATATTAGGGGAAATACATGATATTTTATTAACATCATATATTTTGTACAATAAAACATATATAAAAGAATATGATACAAATATATACCCTCAGCTAAATATACAATCAAACAACAAAGAAAAAAATTCTATAGTTGTAAAAAAAAGTGATTTTTTTTTAAAAAAAATGCATAAAATTTATCTTTTACATTTAAATATGTACAATCAATTAAAACAAAATAAAATTATAACAAACATACTTAAAAATATAGATATACCATTAACTTACATTATTTTATATATAGAATCTAATGGTGTTTTAATTAATAATAAAATTTTAGAAAGTTATTCTAAAATAATTGAATATAAATTAAATACACTACAACGGAAAGCTTACGAAATTGTAGGAGAAACGTTTAACTTATCATCTAGTAAGCAGTCTCAAACGATATTGTTTAAAAAAATGAAATTACTTAGTACTGCAAAAACTAAAAAGGGACAATTATCTACAAATGAAAAAGTGCTTATAGATTTATCTAAAAAACATCCTCTACCTTTGTTAATATTAAAATATCGCAGTTTACATAAAATAAAATCAACATATATAGATAAATTGTTACAAATGCAAAATTCAAAAACAAATAGAATACATACCTCTTACCAACAAACTTCTACATTAACTGGACGCTTATCATCAATTAATCCTAATTTACAGAATATTCCTATACGCACACAAGAAGGTAAATATATTAGGAAAGCATTTATAGCACCGAAAGGATATTCTATTTTATCTGCAGACTATTCTCAAATAGAATTAAGAATTATGGCACATTTATCAAAAGACAAAAAATTAATAGAAGCTTTTTCAAAAAATCAAGATATACATTGTTTAACAGCATCAGAAATTTTTAATATCGATTATAAAAAAATTACAAAAGATCAACGTCAAATAGCAAAAACTATAAATTTTTCATTAATTTATGGAATGTCAGCATTTGGTTTATCTAAAAAATTAAACATTTCCTTAAAAGAATCCGCAAAATATATAGAAAACTATTTTTTACACTATACAGGTGTACATCAATACATTTTATATACATATAAATTTGCTGTAGAAAACGGATTTGTGTACACTTTAGTTGGAAGAAAAATATATATTCCTAATATTTATTCAAAAAACATTACTATTCGTAAAGCTGCAGAAAGGGCATCTATTAATGCTCCTATGCAAGGAAGCGCAGCAGACATTATAAAACAGGCAATGATTAACATTTACACTTACATTAAAAAAAATAATATAGATCATATTATTAAAATGATTATTCAAGTACATGATGAATTAATATTTGAAATAGAATCTCAAAGTATTAAATCATTACGTAATAAGATAAAACATATTATGGAAAACAGTACAATATTAAATGTTCCTTTAAAAGTTAATTTTGGAATTGGAGACAACTGGTATCAAGCATCTTGCTAAAATAAAAAATTGCTATTTTACACATAATTTTGAAAAATTACAAGCAATTATTTTCTATACCAACAATTTAAAATTTTTTGTAACATTTTTATTCCATTTTTTTTAATAGATGAAAATAGTTTTATTTCGAACTTATTTGAATAAGTATGTATTTGGTTTGTAACAATACTTAATTGTTTTTTTTGTTCTAAATTAGTATATTTATCGGATTTATTTAACAAAACTAAAGTATTTAATTTTTTTTGAACAGATATCTTTAATACTAATTTATCTAATGTTCTTACTGGAAATCTGATATCCATTATTAAAACAATCCCTTTTAAACAATCTCTTATATCTAAATATTTAAAAATAGATTTATGGATTTTTTCTTTTAATTTTTTAGACATTTTAGAATAACCATATCCAGGTAAATCCACTAAATTATATCCAGGAACTATTTGAAAAAAATTAACTGTCTGTGTACTCCCAGGATGTCTACTAACATTCGCTAATTTTTTTTTTCTACGTGCTAAAGTATTAATTACACTTGACTTACCTGAATTAGAATAACCTAAGAAAGCAATTTCTAAACCTTTATATATATATTGCCCTGTTTCATTAATATCACTGCTTAAAAATTGCATTTTATTATAATTTAACATATTGAGTATTAACTTAATTTATAATCTCATTTTAAATATACTTAATATATTTAATAATAAGTATGATGTAGGAAAGAATTTAAAAATTTGATCAAATAATTTTATTATATTATATTACAACAATAATAGTTAATATAATTAATAGATTACGTAAAATTCAATAATTTATATTTAAATTGTATATTAAATATTTTATATATTACAAATGTATAATGTTATTAGTAATTTATTTTAAATTTATACAATATGAAAAAACTTTTTATTTTATTTTTATATTAAAGCATAATTCTTTTAAATAAATAATTGCACTTAATAAAAATATGTCATAAATTAGTGCTTTACAGTTTTATAAAAATTTAAATAAACAATTCTTAATAATTTTAAATAAAAAATTATTATTTTTTTTAATAAAGAATACTAAGGAAGCATAAAAATTTATGAAATTTAAAAACATAGCTGTGATAGCACACGTAGACCATGGTAAAACAACTTTAATAGACAAATTATTACAACAATCTGGAGTATTTAAAAAACATGAAGATAACCCTGAACGTATTATGGATTCTAACGACTTAGAAAAAGAAAGAGGAATTACTATAACTTCTAAACATGCTTCAATTTTTTGGAAAAATTACAAAATTAATATAGTCGATACTCCAGGACATGCAGATTTTGGAGGGGAAGTAGAGCGAATTTTGTCTATGGTAGATTCAGTTTTATTAATTGTAGACGCTTTTGAAGGTCCAATGCCTCAAACCGTGTTTGTTACAAAAAAATCATTTAATTATAATCTTAAACCTATAGTAATAATTAATAAAATTGATAGAGCTAACGTAAGACCTAATTGGGTTATTGACCAAATTTTCGATTTATTTGTTAATTTAAACGCAAATGACGAACAATTAGATTTTCCAATAATTTACACTTCAGCATTAAAAGGTACTGCTGGATTACATTATTCGAAAATGGAAAAAAATATGAATATACTATTTAAAACAATTGTAGAGCATATTCCAAATTCATATAATAATATTAACAAAGATTTTCAAATGCAAATTTCTCAATTAGACTATGATAAATATTTAGGGTTGATAGGAATAGGAAAAATTCAAAAAGGATGTTTAAGAAATAATCAACAAGTTACTTTAATAAATTCAAAAAACAAAACGTATCACTGTAAAATTAATAAAATATTTCATTATGTTGGTTTAAAACTTCAAGAAATTAAATTAGCAAAGTCTGGAGATATCATAGCTATTACAGGTATTGATAATTTACAAATTTCTGATACTATTTGTGAATTAAATACATTGCAAATATTACCAAAATTAAAAATAGATAAACCTACTGTTAAAATATTATTTTCTGTCAATAGTTCTCCATTTTGTGGTCAAGAAGGAAATTATATTACTTCAAGGCACATTTTAGAGCGTTTAAAAAAGGAAGCTATATCAAATGTTGCATTAAAATTTGAAGAAACTAACGATGCTAATCAATTTTGTGTTGCAGGTAGAGGAGAACTACATTTATCTATATTGATAGAAAATATGAGAAGAGAAGGATTTGAATTAGAATTATCAAGACCAAATGTCATATTTAAGATTATAAATAATTGTAAACAAGAACCTTTTGAAAATGTAATGTTAGATATAGAAACAAAACACCAAGGAGCAATAATGAAATTAATAGGAGAAAAAAAGGGAGAATTAAAAAATGTTGTTCCAAACTATAGCAATAATAATAGAATAAGAATAGATTATATCTTATCAAGTAGAGCGTTAATAGGTTTTAGAAACGAATTTATGAATATTACATCTGGTACTGGAATTTTTCATTCTTCTTTTCATAAATATTATACAGCTCAAAATTATTGTATAGGACAACGTAGAAATGGTGTATTAATTGCTAATAAATCTGGTTATGCAGTAGGATTTTCTTTATTTAATTTACAAAATCGAGGAAAATTATTTATATGTCATGGAACTAAAGTATATGAAGGACAAATTATTGGTATACATAATAGGTCCAATGATCTTACTGTTAATTGCTTAACAGGGAAAAAACTTTCTAATATGCGAGCTTCTGGGTCTGATGAAGCAATTACTTTAATCCCTCCTACAAAAATTACTTTAGAACAAGCGTTAGGATTTATTAACGATGATGAACTAATAGAAGTTACCCCAAATAAATTACGTTTAAGAAAAAAGTTTTTAAAAGAAAATGAAAGAAAAAAAAATAGTAAGATAGAACAAAAATTCTAATAATTTCAAATTATATTCTTAAATATAAAAAATATAATTTTTTTTAAAAAAATACAATATATTGATATGTTTTTAACAAGTGTTATTTTTCCAATTAATTAAATTTTTAATTAATAAAATATATTTTTTTCTACAATAGTGTAGACGAAATTGCTCGCAATTAATTATTTTCTTTATTTCATTAACAGTATTTTTAAACTTATCATTAATAACTAAATAGTCATAGTCAAAAAAATGTATTAATTCATATACTACATTCTTCATACGTTTAACAATAACATTTGAGTCATCTTGTGCTCGTATTTTTAATCTATTTAACAATTCTGCTTTGGATGGAGGAAGTATAAAAATACTTTTAGAATTAGGAAATTTTTTACGAATTTGTTTTGCTCCTTGCCAATCTATATCTAAAAAAACATCTATTCCAGAATTAATTCTTTTTAAAATAAAATTTTTAGATGTACCATAATAATGGTTAAATACTTTAGCATATTCTACAAATTTTTTTTGTTTAATCATTTCTTTAAATTTTGGTTTAGATACAAAATAATAATGTTCATTATGTATTTCTCCAGGCCTAATTTGTCTAGTTGTATAAGAAACTGACAATTGAATTTTGTATGAAAATTTTTCATGTAATAAAGCTTGTATTAAGCTAGATTTACCTGCACCACTAGGAGCTGAAAAAATAAAACAAACACCTATACTCATTAACATACTATAAATAAATCAAATAATATCTACATATTACACTATTTTACAAAAATCTTAAATAGCAATTTATAATAATTCATAATAATTCATAAATCTTAATTATACAAAAAATAAATTAATAATTTTTATTTAAATAAATTTTTCATAATATAGAAAACATAAATATTATTTATTTATTAATAATATTTTAAAAACATTTAAATTAAGCTAGACATGTTATTATTATTAAATAAATATTTTATATATAAAAAATTGACTATTTATATCATTGTAAATTCTAAAAATATCTGTTTTTAATAAATGACTTTTTAAAACAGATTGTATCCAAATTTTTTTTTGATTGATCCAAATTGCTGATAAAACCTTACCTTTAACACTCCAACCAATTGACGTATTAGACTCTATTAAAGTACCAGCACATGGTAATTTTTGAGCGGTTCCAATTAACCAATATATATTTCTTAATATATTTTTTCTAAATTTAGTTCGAGTTATAATTTCTTGACCTTGATAACAACCTTTTGTATAATCAATACTATTAAAGTTTTCTAAATTAATTTCTAAAGGAATAAATTTAGCAATATTTTGCTCATCAAGAATTGGTAAACCTATTTGAATATCAAAGATTTTCCATTGTTCATTAGTGCTTAATAAAAATTGACCTTGAAATTTATGAAAAAATTTTTGCAATTTTTTAATAGGCATTATAATCAAAAAACGCTTAAATGGGTCATTAATTAATAATATATAAGTTTCATTAGAAAATCTAACAATTGGATGGCTTTTATTAGGTATTTTTTCAAAACAATTTTTTAAAAAATTATTAATATATCCTCCTAAAACACCTAACAAAACGTAATTATTGTTATTATAAATTGTAACTTGAGAAAATATTGCATATTTTTTTAATTCAAAAATTTCTACATTACATATACTTTTTCTTTGTATATAAATATATCCATTATAGTTTGTAAAAACTATCATATTACTTAATACTTTCCCAGCATGGTTACAATGTGCACAAAAAAAATAATTTAATTCATGTAATTTCTTTATATTTTTTGTAAATTGTCCTTGTAAATAATTTGTACTATCATTTCCTTCTACACTTACAATAGACCATTCATCAAGTACTATCAAAATAGTTTTTTTAATTTCTTTCACATTAGTAACAAAATGTTTTAATTTTTGAAGATTATTCATATTACATACCTTAAAAAATATATTTGAGCAAATTAATATTTTGCTATATGAAGAAACATTTTATTAATATCTAAAAATGCTTTTTAAATATATTTAATATTTAAATTAACACTTATAAACAAAAAAATAAAATTTATTAAATTTATAAAATTTATAAAAAATAATATATAATATAATTGTTAATTTTTAATAGTTTTTTATAAAAATATTTAATACATATATATAATTATTAAAAAAATATTATATTAATATTTCAAAAAAAATAAAATTACGTAATTTCTTTATAAAAATTATTAAAGTGCCTTAAAAAATATACAAAATACATAAAATAAACACTTCAATTTTATTATTTATATTATAATTATGCTTATTAAATTAATGTACGTTATTAAATAGAATATGTAAAATATGTTTAAGTTAAATCGTTAATTAATAAAATTAATGCTTTATTATTTATAATATATAAATATATATTACAGTTGTAATACTATATAATTTATTTTATTAAATTTACTATAATCAGAGTTATAAATAATGTGTACTATTGATTTATTAAAAAATAAAATATGCGAACTATATCAAAAAGAAAATAGCTTAAGGAGGAATCTTTAACTATTCTAATAAAAAAAATAGAATAACGCAAATAAAAAATTTGTTACAATCTTTTGAAATATTAGAAAACACTTGTTTAGTGAAAAAACTTATTAAAGAAAAGTGTCAACTAAATAAATTAATTAACTCTTTAAATTCTATTAGACAAGAAATTAATGATATATCAATATTAGTAAACTTATCTTCACCTAAAGATACACAACTACTACACGAAGCTATATGTGAAATAATACAAATAAATAAAAAAATAAAAAAAATAGAATTTTATAAAATGTTTTCTCATAAAAACGATCATTTAAATTGTTATATAGACTTAAAATCTGGTTCTGGAGGTATAGAATCCCAAGATTGGACTAAAATATTAACTCGAATGTATTTAAAATGGGCAGATAAAAAAAAATTTAAAACAAAAATTATAGAACAATCTGTTGGCGAACTAAATGGTATTAAATCAACAACTATATATATGTCTGGAAATTATGCATTTGGTTGGATGCGTACAGAAACAGGAATACATCGATTAGTAAGGAAAAATCCTTTCAGTTCTGATCATAAAAGACATACGTCATTTACTTCAGTATTTGTGTATCCTGATACACCTAAAAAAAATAATGTATATATTAAAACATCTGATTTAAGAACAGATGTTTATAGATCTTCAGGAGCTGGAGGGCAGCATGTAAACCGTACGGAATCAGCGGTAAGAATTACACATATCCCTTCGAATATAGTTACACAATGTCAAAATAGTCGTTCTCAACATAAAAATAAAGAACAAGCTTTAAAACAAATGAAAATTAAGCTAAACCAATTAGCTACGCATAAAACAAATTTAAAAAAAAAATTGTTAGAGAATACTAAATGTAATATTGCATGGGGTCACCAAATACGGTCTTATATTTTAGACAATTCACGTATAAAAGACATTAGAACTGGATTAGAAGTAAGGAATGTACAATCTGTCTTAAATGGACACCTAGATTTATTTATTAAAGCAAATTTGAAAAACGAAAAATAAGGATAAACATGTTACGTAAAGAATCTAGCCTACATACTATAAAAAATTCTCTAAATAACGAAATACAAATACGTCAAAAAAAATTGATAAATATTAAAAAAAAAGGTTTTAACTATCCAAATAATTTTAAAACAAATTGTAATTCTCAAGATATTTTAACAAAATACACAAAATTAACAAATGAAGTATTAATTAAATTAAAAACAGAAATAAAAATTGCCGGACGAATGATCACCCGTAGAATAATGGGAAAAGCTTCTTTTGCTACTCTACAAGATATGTATGGAACTATACAATTATATATTACAATAAAAAAATGCACACAAAATTTTTATAAAAATGAATTTAAAAAATGGGATTTAGGAGACATTATAGGTGTTATTGGTACATTATTTAAAACTAAAACTGGAGAATTATCTATATATTGTACAAAAATACAATTATTAACAAAATCTTTAAGACCATTACCTGATAAATATCATGGTTTATTAAATCAAGAAACACGTTACCGTAGGAGATATTTAGATCTTATTTCAAACACTAAATTATTTCAAATTTTTAAAACTCGATCTAACATAATTACTATAATCCGAAATTTTTTAATTCAAAAAAAATTTTTTGAAGTAGAAACACCTATGATGCATAATATTCCAGGAGGTGCTAATGCAAAACCTTTTGAAACTTATCATAACGCTTTAAATACTAAATTATATTTAAGAATAGCCCCTGAATTATATCTTAAACAATTAATTATTGGAGGATTTGAACGAATTTTTGAAATTAATAGATGTTTTAGAAATGAAGGAACGTCTTTATATCATAATCCAGAATTTACTATGATGGAAATTTATATGGCTTATTCGAATTATAAAGACATGATGTTTATTATAGAAGATTTATTTAAAAATATTTCTCAAATAATTAATAAATCCCATTGCATAAAATATGCAAACAATATTTTTAATATTCATAAAAAATTTCATCGTTTAACAATGAAAGAATCTATCATAAAATATAATTCATATTTATCATTAAATGATTTAAATAATCTTGAAAAAATTAAAAATATATGTCATTTTTTAAAAATTGAAGTTGAAAAAGAATGGAATATAGGTCAAATACAAACAAAAATTTTCGAAAAAACAACCGAAAAAAAAATAATACAACCAACTTTTATTACTAAATATCCTGTAGAAGTATCTCCTTTAGCTAAAAGTAATAATGAATATCCACATTTAACTGATCGTTTTGAATTATTTATCAATGGGCTTGAAATAGCAAATGGATTTTCTGAGTTAAATGATTCAGAAGAACAAAAAAAAAGGTTTTTAAAACAGCAAACACAACAAAAAACAAATATGCAACAAAACTTATCATATGATCAAGAATATATTACTGCATTGGAATATGGACTTCCTCCGACTGCAGGATTGGGTATAGGAATTGATAGATTAGTGATGTTATTTACTAATAGTAAAAGTATACGTGACGTAATTTTATTTCCTACTTTGAAACCAAATTTACAAAAAAAGTAAACACAAATTTTTTAATTCAACAATTCTAATATTTTATGTTGTAAATTTTTTTATTAAAAACTACAAATCAACATAGCTCAAAATTTAAAAAACAAATAAAATATGTGTTTTAATAATTACTTAATAAAGTTATTCTAAAACATTTAAAATTATATAATAATTATCGTGGGCTTCTCATGTTATTTCATCATTATAATCATAAAAATTTCTTTAATACATCTAAAATATTAACTATAGTTCAGAATTATAGTACTCCTATATGGATATATAGTGAAAAATGTATTTTAAAAAAAATTAGTAAATTAAAAAAATTCGACATAATCAGATTTGCCCAAAAATCTTGTTCTAACATAAACATACTAAAAATTATGAGAGCATCTGGAGTTAAAATAGATGCTGTGTCATTAGGAGAAATAAAACGTGCTTTATTTGCTGGATATCAACCTCAGTCACAAAATATAATTTTTACTGCAGATTTGTTTGATAATGAAACCTTGTCAAATATTATTAATTTAAAAATTCCAGTTAATGCAGGATCTACAGACATGTTAAACCAATTAGGTATACTTTCTCCAGGTCATCCTATATGGTTACGAATTAATCCTAAATTTGGACATGGTCATAACAAAAAAACAAATACTGGTGGAGAAAATAGTAAACATGGAATTTGGGATACATCAATAGCACTTCATGTTATTAAAAAATATAATTTAAAATTACTTGGCTTACATATTCACATAGGATCAGGAGTAGATTATAAACATTTAAAAAAAGTATGTCATTCTATGGTTAAAGAAGTAATGAAAATTAAAAAAGATATATTTTCAATATCCGCCGGTGGTGGATTATCAATACCTTATCAAATAGGAGAAAAAAAAATTGATACAAATCATTATTTTAATATTTGGAATACAGCTAGAAATAAAATTGCCAAACATTTAGGTCATAAAATAACATTAGAAATAGAACCAGGAAGATATTTAGTTGCTGAATCAGGAATATTAGTTACACAAATTAGAGTAATCAAAAAAATGGGCAATAACATATTTGTATTAGTTGACGCAGGATTTAACGATTTAATGAGGCCAGTAATGTATGGAAGTTATCATAATGTTTCTATAATAACTATAGACCATAGAGAAATAGATTTTAATAACACTATTGAAGTTATTATTGGAGGTCCTTTATGTGAATCAGGAGATATTTTTACACAATCAGAAAATGGAAACATACAAAAACGTGTTATTCCTACAGTAAAAATAGGAGATTACTTAATTTTTCATGATACAGGAGCATATGGAGCATCTATGTCTTCTAATTATAATACAAGACCTTTAATTCCAGAAATTTTACTTGATAAAAACGAATCAATCCAACTTATTAGAAAAAAACAACCTATAGAAGATTTACTAAAATTAGAACAAACATAGAAATTTAATCTTTTAATTGAAAAAATAATTGTTCTTTTAAAAAAAATAATAATTAAATTTAAGTTAAATATATTTTTATATAAATAAATATTAATAATATTAATTTAATTAATTAAATTTTTATGTAATATCAACATATTTTTTTATAAAATATTTCAAGAAAATATATATATACATTAAAACTTTTTAAAATATAATGAATAATAAATATGTATTTGTATACCAAATCAATCCTATTATTTTTTCTATTGGAAAAATAAATTTTTATTGGTATGGATTATTATATTTTCTAAGTATTATGTTCATTTTTTGGAAGATACATTCTTTTTCTCATAAAAGAAAATATACTATATTAAAAAAAAATGAAATAAACACTTTATTTTATAATATTACTATTGGAATTCTTATTGGTAGTAGAATAGGATACATAGTATTTTATAATTTGTTATATTATTATCATCATAATTTAAATATACTTAAAACCTGGGAAGGAGGCATGTCTTTTCATGGAGGACTAATTGGAGGTATTATCAGTATTTTATATTTTTCTAAGAAATCTAAAAAAAATTTTTTTCAAATATCTGATTTTATAGTACCATTTATTCCTATTGGAATAGGAACTGGTAGGATAGGTAACTTTATTAACGGTGAACTATGGGGAAGAGCAACATTAAATGCTCCTATTTCAATTTTATTTCCTACTTCTATAACATCTGATTTATTATTAATTTCTAAATACCCTCAATGGCAATTTGTATTTGATTACTATCATGCCATACCTAGACATCCGTCACAATTGTATGAGTTACTTTTAGAAGGTATAATACTATATTTTTTATTAAAAATTTTCAACAATAAAAAAAAAGGACTTATATCAGCCATGTTTTTGATTGTTTACGGATTGTTTAGGTGTTTTGTTGAACTATTTAGAGAGCCTGATGTACAAATTGGATTTTTTTATTTTTTAACTTTAGGACAAATATTATCTATTCCAATGATTATCATTGGTATTGTTATTATAATAAATATTTATTTTATAAAATAAATTGTAATATTTTCAAAAATAAAAAATACAATATATTTCATATAAAACATAAACATATTATTTATAATATATAAAGATCAATAATTAAAATAATATGCATTGTAATAAAAAAAATTATTATAATTTCATTTAAATAAACATTTAAAAATAGTATATACATACTTATGATAAATATATATTATGTAAAATATTTTGATAAAAAACAAAACGTCTTATAAAATAAGATATCAATTAATTTTTACAACAATTAAAAAATGATATAATTAAATTACCTTAATAAAGGTAATTTATTATATATATAATATAAATAATTTATTTTTTAGTACAAAAGATTATAAACAACATAAAAATATATTACATATTTATATACAAAGAATAAAAAATATTTTTGAATCAATTTTACTGAATTATCAATAAAATATTGATTTCATTTGTTTAGAATTGTTTATTTTAGGTAAATTTAATGTTATAAAATTTATATGTTTATAAAAATACTATAACAAAACAAAATTGTTACCATAATAATAAAACAATAATTTAAGCGAAATATGAAAAAAATATTTATTAAAACTTGGGGATGTCAGATGAATGAATATGATTCATCTATCGTTACAAATACACTAATTAAAACTAATAAGTATGAATTAACAAAATTCTCTAAAAACGCTGATATTTTAATTTTAAACACATGTTCAGTACGTGAGAAAGCACAAGAAAAACTTTTTCATCAATTAGGTAGATGGAAACAATTAAAAATGCACAATCCTAATATAATTATTGCAGTTGGTGGTTGTGTAGCTGTACAAGAAAAAGGAAATTTATACAAAAGAGCTCCTTACATTGATATAATATTCGGAACACAAACTTTACACCAATTACCTCAATTAATTCAACAAACTTCTAAAGTTAGAAAATTAATTGTTAATGTTCAATCTCTTGGATTAAAAAAATATAACGATCATAATCATATATATAAACCTAATGTTTCTGCATTAATACCTATTATAGAAGGCTGTAGTAAATATTGTTCATTTTGTATCGTTCCATACACTAGAGGAAAAGAAATAAGTAGACCTGTTAAAAATATTTTATCTGAAATATTATTTTCGGTACAAAAAGGTGTAAAAGAAATTGTTTTACTCGGGCAAAACGTAAATGCTTATAAAATAAAAAAAAAAAATCATATAAATCATTGTAGTTTTGCTAAATTACTTAAACTAATTGCAAATATTAAAGGTGTTGAAAGAATTCGATTTATAACAAGTAATCCTATTAATTTTAGTGATGATATTATTGCACTTTATAAAACAAATTTTAAACTGACAAATTCATTACATTTACCAGTACAAAGTGGATCTAACAAAATTCTTAAATTAATGAAAAGAGGGTACGATATTGATCAATATAAAAAAATAATATATAAATTAAAAAAAGTAAAACCCGATATACATATTACTTCAGATTTTATCGTAGGGTTTCCTGGAGAAACAGAATCTGATTTTCAAAATACATTAGATCTAATAAAAGAAATAAAATTTGATATGAGTTTTAGTTTTTTATATTCTGCTAGACCAAAAACAAAAGCTTGTAAATTAATTGATGATATACCACTACAGACAAAAAAAAATAGACTATACAAATTACAAAACATAATTACTCAGCAGACAATTAAATGGAGTAGAAGAATGTTGGGTAGTATACAATCTGTTTTAGTTGAAGGTGTTTCAAAAAAAAATATACTAGAAATATGTGGGCGAACAGAAAATAATAGAACAGTCCATTTTAAAGGAAATCCTAAACTCATTGGAACTATAGTGAAATTAAAAATAACAGAAATAAATTATCATTATATTAAAGGTGTTATTTGTTCTTAAAAAATAATGTTATTATATTAAAAATAACGTTTTTAAAATTCATTAAATAAATATGTTTTTTATTAAAAAAACATTATATTGAACAATTTATTAATATAATATGCTTAATAATAAAACATTTTTTATTGTTAAACATATTATATTAATAATAATTAATACATATTCATTAAAATACAAAAACTTTAAGAATATAAACTCATTGAGTTAATATCTTGTTACAACTAAAATTATTAATCAATCAAAAATTATTATATTGGAAGTAAAATGATTATTATTAATCTACAAAAAGTAAATGTTGTAAAATACATAATTCCTAATAAAAAAAAATTTAAAAAATGGATGTTTCCTATTTTTTTAAAAAAAAAAACATATGCTATTACAATAAGAATTGTAAATAAATATGAAATTCAACGTTTAAATTTAATTTATAGAAAAAAAAATACATATACCAATGTATTAACATTCCCATACAACATACCACTACAAAACAACATAAAATTTATAGGAGATATAGTAATTTGTGCACATGTTATTTACCAAGAGGCTTATGAACAAAACAAAAAAATAGAACATCATTGGGCACATATTACCATTCATAGTGCTTTACATCTCCTTGGATATCATCATTATGATAATTATCATTTAAAAAAAATGGAACAATTAGAAATTATGTATATGAATATTTTAGGATACTCAAATCCTTACATTATTTAAATATGAAGTATATAACAATTTTGTTACTATTAAACGTTAATATATTTAGCAAATAATACATATATATCATTATCTAATTAATTACAAAAATAATTAACACACTAAAAATGAAACAAAAAAAAATTTTTTCTATGTTGTTATATCAATTATTTTATAATGAACCTAAAAGTAAAGAAGACTTGCTATCTCTAATTAGAAATTTAGAAAAACATGAATTAATTGATTTAGACACTAAAAGTATGCTTGAGGGTGTAATTAATATAAACAAAAAAAGAATTAAAGAAATTATGATACCAAGACCACAAATGGTTACTTTAGCATTAAATTATTCTATAAATCAATGTATAGATACTATTATTAAATCAGCGCATTCAAGATATCCAGTAATGAGTACTAACAAGAACTATGTTAAAGGTATCTTTATGGCAAAAGACCTTTTACCGTTTATGCTTAATAAATCTAATACATTTGTTATAAAAAATATTTTAAGGCCTGCTATAGTAGTACCTGAAAGCAAATATGTTCATAGTATGTTAAAAGAATTTCGTTTAAATCGCTATCATATGGCTATGGTCATAGATGAATTTGGAGCTGTTTCCGGATTGGTTACTATTGAAGATATATTAGAATTAATTGTAGGTGAAATAGAAGATGAATATGATAACATTGATGAATTAAATATTCGAGAATCTAATCAAAACACTTTTACAATTAAGGGTTTAACAGAAATAAAAGAATTTAACGAATTTTTTAATACATCTTTTAATGATACAGAAGTTGATACTATCGGAGGTTTTATTATGAAAGCTTTTGGTAAACTCCCGAAAAAAGGTGAAACAATTTTTATAAATAAATATAAATTTAAAATATTAGCAACAGATAGTAGACGTATTGTACAAGTCCAAATGTTTATTCAAAATAAATAATTTAATAAATTTAAAGGTTCATGTTATTATGTTAATAATGTATCACTATTTTAATTAATTTTTTATAAAAAAATATTATAAACTTTTTTTAAGAAATGTTTAATTTTAACATATGCTAAACATATTAAATATTAATCTAACTTTAAGTACGTTTAATATTTATACATTATACATTGTTTAAATAATTTTTTTTTAAATATATTTATAATTTACATTACTCATTATATAACAAAATATTAAGAAACATATGGAAAAAACATATCATCATAAAAAAATAGAGCTTTATGTTCAAAATCATTGGGATAAACATAAATCTTTCAAAGTGAAAGAAGATTTTAGTAAAAAAAAATATTACTGTTTATCAATGCTACCTTATCCATCTGGTAAATTACACATGGGTCACGTAAGAAATTATACAATTGGAGATGTTATTGCAAGATATCAACGTATGTTAGGTAAAAATGTATTACATCCTATAGGATGGGATGCTTTTGGATTACCTGCAGAAGAAGCAGCAATTCAAAATAATATAACTCCTTCTGAATGGACATATAAAAACATAAAATATATGAAAGAACAATTAAAATCCTTAGGTTTAAGTTATGATTGGACACGAGAAATTATTACCTGTAAACCAGAATTTTATCGATGGGAACAATGGTTTTTTATTCAACTTTATAAAAGAAAAATGGTCTATAAAAAAAAATCGTCTGTCAATTGGTGCCCCCAAGATAATATAGTGCTAGCAAACGAACAAGTAGTTAATGGATCTTGTTGGAGATGTGACACAAAAGTTATTAAAAAAAATATTCCTCAATGGTTTATAAAAATAAGTGATTATGCAGAACAACTACTAGAAGATTTAAAAATATTGAAATATTGGCCCAAAAAAGTTAAAGATATGCAAAAAAATTGGATCGGAAAATCTTCAGGAGTAGAATTTGAATTAAATGTTTTTAATAGCAATCAAAAAATACTAATATTTACTACTAGACCAGATTGTATTATGGGAGCAACATTTGTTTCTATATCACCATTTCATTTATTTGCTAAAAAACTTTCTAAAAAAAATAATAAAATTAAACAATTTATAGAAAAATATACTTACCAATTAACTCATTTAACAAATATACAAGATATTAAGAATAAAGGTAAAAATACTAAAAAATTTGCAATTCACCCAATTACCAAAACCCTTTTACCTATATGGATTGCAAACTTTGTTATTCCAGATTACGGATCAGGAGCAATCATTTCAGTACCAGCTCATAATGTCAATGATTGGAATTTTGCAATAGCTCAAAAATTAAAAATTAAACCTGTTATTCTTTGTTTAGATGGTAGTAAACCTCATATTAACAAACAACCAATGATAGAAAAGGGTAATTTGTTTAATTCTGGAAAGTTACTAAATGGATTAAGTAATGTACAAGGTAATACAATACTCATACAGCATTTAAAAAAAAATAATAAATTAAAAAAAAAGATCTATTTTAAAATAAAAGACTGGAATGTTTCTAGACAACGTTATTGGGGAACTCCTATACCTATTGCTAAATTAACAAACAAACAATTTATTGAAATACCAGAAGAAAAATTACCTATAATATTACCAGAAAATATACCAATAAAAGAATTATATAATTCTAATTACAAATACAATAGTCCGACAAATATTATAAATATTCATGGAAATAAACTAATTTGTGAAACGGATACTTTTGATACTTTTATGGAATCATCTTGGTATTATTTAAGATATACAAATCCTCATTTTAATTCAGGAATGATTGATCCTGAAGCTTCAAAATATTGGTTACCAATTGATTGCTATATTGGAGGTATTGAACATGCTGTTATGCATTTATTATATTTTAGATATATTCATAAAATATTAAAAAACTTTAATTTAGTTTCTACGAATGAACCTGTAAAAAAACTTATATGTCAAGGAATGGTAGTATCAGATGCATATTATTATAAAAATAATAATAAAAAAATATGGGTTTCTCCTGAAAATGTATGCACCTCATATGATCATATAGAAAAAGCTAATTATATATACGATAAAAAAAGTAAAAATAAAGTACTATACGCTGGTAAAATAAAAATGTCTAAATCTAAAAAAAATGGAATTGAACCAAAAACTATAATAGAACACTATGGAGCTGATGCATTAAGATTATTTATATTATTTGCAGCTCCACCAGAATCTGCATTAGAATGGAAAGAAGATGGAGTTAAAGGAACATATCGATTTCTTAATAAATTGTGGAATATGACTTTTAATTTTTTAAAAAATTCTATTAATATTACTAATACAAAACAACTTAAATACATTGACTCAAAAAAACAACATATTTTATATGAATTGAACAAAACAATTATAAAAGTATCAGATGCTATTAATAAAAATCAATCTTTTAACACTGCAATTTCTTCTATCTTTAAATTTTTTAATGTAATAAAAAAAGTAAATATCAAAGATGTTGAAAATTACTTCATCATAAAAAAATCGTTACTTACTATATTAAAAATGATGTACCCATTTACACCTCACTTTAGTCATGTGTTATTAAGTCATTTAAAAAATACAAAAAAAATAACTGAACATGAAAAATGGCCAATCCCAAATTTACAATTTGTTAAAAAAAAATATTATACAATTATAGTACAAATTAACGGTAAAACTCGTCATGTTTTTGATGTTAAATCACAAATTTCAAAAAATGAAACAATATTAATTGCAAAAAATAATATTAAAATATCGAAATATCTGAACAGTCATGTTATAAAAAGAATAATTTATATACCAAATAAATTAATTAATTTCGTAATTGTATAAAAAACATTTTTTAAATGCAATCATCTTTAATTAATAAATAATATTTCTATGAGTAATTAATGGCTTAATAAATAATGTTATTATATTAAGGTCCTTTACAAAATGCTTTATATAAACTATCAACATCTTATTTCTAATTTAAATACACAATTAAATTTGTTTTATTTAATACTAGGGAAAGAAAATATTTTAATAGAAGAAAGCACAAAATTAATAATACAAACTGCTTATAAAAAAGAATATACAAAAAAATTTTTTTTTATATTAGAAAAAGAATCAGATTGGCTAAAAATTTTTTTTATTTTAAAAAACAAATTGTTATTTAATAACAAAAAGGTAATAATTATCATCATTAAAAAAAATAATGTTTATAATCAATTAATTAACAATTTAAAAAAAATTTTTAATTTAATATCATCTGATACTATCATTATAATTAATTATTATAGCTGGTCCATTCAATATAATAGTTATAAATTAAATAATTTTAACACTTTAGGAACCATTGTTAATTGTTCTTCATTAAATAACAATCAACTAAAAAAATGGATTAATTTTAAAATAAAAAGTAATAAAATTACAATAGAAAATCAAGCTAAATTAATATTATGCAAATATTATTTAAATAATTTGTTAGAATTAAAACAAATAATAGATATAATTTGTTTGTTATGGCCAAATTCTTATGTTACAACACTACAAATAAAAAAAATTATTAATAATTCAACTAATTTTTCAATATTAAATTGGATTGATGCTATATTATCTAATCAAAAAAAAGAATCTTTAAAAATTTTGAATAACTTAATTAAAAACAAATTTCATCCTCTTATGTTAATAAAAGCTTTAACAAATAACTTATTAATATTAATTAATATGAAAAGGCAAAATAAAATTTCGTTTAATGCTTTTCTACAAAAAAACAAAGTTTATAAAAATAGATACTGTTTATTTATAAATGCTTGTAAAAAATGTACTAATACACAATTGTACAAAATGATTCATATTATTTTATTAATAGAAACTTCTATTAAAAAAAATATAAACATATCAATTGATAATAAATTAGAAGATTTATCTCTTATACTATTTTAAATATAATTTTTTACGTTTCAAATATATATTCAAATATTAATATAATCAAAAAATTTTAAAATATTTAATTTTTGTAGTACAATGCTTTATTTTAATAAAGTATTCTTAAAAAAATTTATTTCGTGAATATGAAAAAAATCTGTATTTTTAATAAACTCATAAGTTGTATAAAATATAATGTATATGCAGGCAGTAAATATACATAATATGTATAATAATAGTAAAATACTATTAGTACATAATATTCTTTAGAATATCTTTTGTATTAAAAAAATATTTGTATAAACATTTGCACTTTATGTTTAAAAAAACAATAATGTTATATTATTTTAATTACTTTATAAACAATTATTTATAATAATAAAAAGATGTATTAAAAAAAAATAATAAACAATTTGTTAGTGTATATTAATTAATAAACAAACAAATACATATTTATATATAAAATTGAAAAAATCCAAAAATGAAAATATTTTACAAAAACTTTTTAGATTTAAGAAAATCTACATGCCCTGATACAATCATGTTTTTAAGACAAAAAATTAGACATATAGCTTGTAAAGAATTATTACTAGTGCTATCAAACGATGTATCTACTAAACGTGATATTCCTATATTTTGTTACTTTATGAATCATATTTTAGTAGAGTATTATATATGTAATACTCCTTATAGATATCTATTACAAAAATAACGAGTATTTTAATATTTTCAAAAATTTTTTATTATAACAATATTTGTAACATTCTACGTATAGGCTCTGAAGCTCCCCATAATAATTGGTCACCTACAACAAATGCTGATAAATATTTTTTTCCAATACTAAGTTTTCGTATCCGACCAATAGGTATCTTTAAAGTACCCGATACAGCTAAAGGAGTTAAATGATTAATAGTTGAAATTTCATTATTAGGTATTATTGTTACCCATTTATTGTGGTCAGACAAAATTTGATTTATTTCACGTATATTAATATCTTTATTTAATTTAATTGTAAATGATAAACTATGACATCTCAACGTACTTATTCTCACGCAATTACCGTCAATTAAAATTTTTTTATTAGTGCTAAGCATTTTATTTACTTCTGATTCAGCCTTCCATTCTTCTCTTGTTTGTTCATTTTTCATTTTAATATCTATCCAAGGAATTAAGCTATTAATTAAAGGTACTTTAAAATTTTTAGATAACATTTCAGAATTATTCAAAAAATTAGTAATTTTTTTTTCGATATCTAAAATAGAAATGTTTTGATTGTGTAAAATGTTACCAAAAATGGGAACAATAGAGTTCATTTGCATCAACAATTCTTTCATATAACTTGCCCCTGCTCCTGAAGCTGCTTGATAAGTAGTTACAGAAATCCAATCAATTAATTTATATTTAAATAATCCACCTAAAGCCATTAGCATCAAACTTACTGTACAATTGCTACCTACAAATGTTTTTATCCCACAACTTATACTATCATCAATCAATAGACGGTTAACAGGATCTAACACAATAAGTGCATCTTTATTCATGCGCAAGGATGATGCTGCATCTATCCAATATCCTTTCCACCCCATAGTTCTTAATTTGTAATATACAACATTGGTATAATCACCTCCTTGACAAGTGACTAATATATCTAAAGACATTAGTATTGCAAAATCATATGCGTTTTTTAATTTTCCAAAAGAGATATTATTAATTAATGGAGAAAGCCCTCCTAATTGAGACGTAGTAAAAAATATAGGAATAATATTATTAAAATCATTTTCTTTCTCCATACGTTTTAAAAGTACTGATCCAACCATTCCTCTCCATCCAACAAAACCTACTTTTTTTTTCATGTTAACACTTCCAATTATTTAAAATACGGATGTCACCAAATATGTTTATTTAAAAGATTTTTTAAAAATTTAAAAAATCTTTTAAATAAACATATTAACTGTTATTGTATACAATAAAACTTAAAGTTTTAATAAATAACAAATGATTATATTGTAAATTACTTTTTATATATATAAATATAAATTGTTCATAATTAAATATTAACTAATACTATGATACAAAAAATTAATTAAAGCTATTATTATTTTAATAATAAAGAAATTTCACAAGTAATTATAAAAATAAAAAAATGAATTTAAAAAAAATGTTTAATTACTGATTTACACTGAAAAACAATACTTAAACTATCATACAAAAATACTCTAATATATAGTTTGAAAAATAAATTTCTTTATAAATAGTTTGTTATGAGATATTTAAATTAATATTTAAATAAATATGTTACCTTTTATCTTAAATTTATTAACAACATATTATACTAAGCAATAATTAAAAAATAGTTTAACAAATTTAAGAAATACAAGCATAGCAATTACCATAAAAACTTTTAAAATTAAAATTTTTAAATTAATTTCTCAATAACATTTTAATATTAACTCCAAATAAGTAAACATTTTCATCATAAATGTTTTATTAATATTTATTACTTACTTATCAAAATAATTAATTCCAACATATTCTAGTCAAAATACTTTAACTAAAATTACATACAAGGAACAGACTACGATGACTGAGATAATCTCGGCTACTATATTATTAGTGTTAATAATGGACCCTCTAGGAAACCTTCCAATATTTATGTCAGTTTTAAAAAATTTTCAACCAAAAAGACAAAGAATTATTTTAATTCGAGAAATGGTCATTTCGTTATTTATAATGTTACTATTTTTATTTTCTGGAGAAAGAATACTTGCTATTCTTAATTTAAAAACAGAAACAGTCGTAATTGCCGGAGGTATAATTTTATTTTTAATTGCTATAAAAATGATTTTTCCAGATTACACTGAGACAATTAATGAATCAGAAGATGAACCTTTTTTAGTTCCTTTAGCTATTCCACTTGTAGCAGGTCCTTCTTTATTAGCAACATTAATGTTATTAGCACATCAGTATAAACATAAAATTTTTTTGCTAATAGGTTCTTTGTTTATAGCTTGGACTATTAGTTTAATAATTTTACTTTCTTCTGAAATTTTTTTAAATTTATTTGGATCTAAAGGTGTAAACGCATTAGAAAAATTAATGGGTTTAGTATTAATCATGATATCAATACAAATGCTTCTCGATGGTTTTCATCATTGGATTATTAGCTAATTT
Organism: Buchnera aphidicola (Nipponaphis monzeni); assembly: GCF_006741185.1. NCBI lineage: Bacteria > Pseudomonadati > Pseudomonadota > Gammaproteobacteria > Enterobacterales > Erwiniaceae > Buchnera > Buchnera aphidicola. The sequence continues at coordinate 457,311 of NZ_AP019379.1, forward strand.
TAAAATTGAATAATAACATATTTTTTAATATTTAACTTAAATTGTCAAAATTTTGTAACATTTATTTAATATTCAAATTACATACATTATTATGTACATTACGATGTCAACAAATTTTATTTAAAAATATTAAATTAAGAAATAATAACTAATTATTTAATTACTAGTTTGATGTAAAGTTATACTAACAATTGTTATATATACAATATATTTACATATTAGCTACTATAACTACTATTCATACATCATTTATTTAATATTTTAAATAAAATCTAATATTTTTATTATATTACTGATAGTACGTTGTTTAATAATTTTTTAAAATTATTATAATTTAATAGAATACAATAATTCTAAAATAAAAAATTAATAAATGCTTTTATTCAGTAATAAATAAACTAAAATTTTTTAAGGAAAATACATAATGTCTATCGTAAAAATAAAAGAGTTAAACTTACATAATAAAAAAGTACTTATTAGAACTGATTTAAATGTACCTATATATAATAAAAAAATTACTTCTGATGCACGTATTTTAGCTGCTTTACCAACAATTCAATATGCAATTCAACAAAAATCAAAAGTTATTATAATGTCGCACTTAAATAGACCAATAGAAGGTGAGTATTCTGAAAAATATTCTTTATTGCCAGTATTTAAATATTTAAAGAAAAAATTATCTTATACTTCAGTTCATTTTTGTTCAAATTATGTGGACTCAAAAAAAATTGAACCTGGAGAAGTATGTTTATTAGAAAATGTAAGATTTAATATAGGTGAAAGTATTAACTGTGATAAATTATCTAAAAATTACTCTAAACTATGTGATATCTTTGTGATGGATGCATTTGGCAGTGCTCATAGAAAACAATCGTCCACATATGGAATAATGAAGTTTACTCCAATAGTATGTGCTGGACTATTATTAGAGCGCGAGATAAAAATATTATCTCAAATTTTTATAAATCCTATGAAACCTATTGTTGCTATTGTAGGAGGTTCTAAGATATCTACAAAATTAAAATTATTAAATTCTTTAGGAAAAATAGCTGATACAATTATTGTAGGTGGTGGAATAGCTAATACTTTTATTGCTATTGATAACAATGTTGGTAATTCATTATATGAAAAAAAATTTATACCATTAGCTAAAAAATTAAAAAATAAATATAACATTCTAATTCCTATAGATTCCAGAGTTGGACATACTTTTTCTAGCAAATCATTAGCTAACGTAAAAACAGTTTCTAACATTAATAATCAAGAAGAAATTATGGATTTAGGTGATGAAACTATTAAGCTAGCAAAAAACATTATTAATACAGCGAAAACTATTATATGGAATGGACCTGTAGGAGTATTTGAATTTCCAAATTTTAGAATAGGTACTAAAATCATAGCCACTAGTATCGCAAATAGTCGTGGTTTTTCTGTAGCGGGCGGAGGAGACACTCTATCAGTAATAGATATGTTCAGTATTAAAAATAAAATTTCTTATATTTCAACTGGAGGTGGATCATTTCTACAATTTTTAGAAGGAAAACAATTACCTGTAATTAAATTGCTAGAACAAAGATCTTTATAAAAGAATTAACATTCTAAAAAGTATTCAACAATAGATAAATTATTTGTTTTAATATTAAATAATATTTACATATTTTTAAAATAGGAAATTTAATTTATGCCTACAATATCAGAACATATACAACCTGGAGTTATTGCAGCTAAAGATATACACAAAATATTTAAAGTGGCAAAAAAAAATAATTTTGCAATACCTGCGGTAAATTGCACTAATATAGATTCTATAAATGCTGCTTTAGAAACAGCTTCTAAAGTTAATTCTCCAATTATAATACAATTTTCTTATGGAGGATCTGCTTTTATGGCTGGAGATGGAATAAAAACAAAAAAAAAACATGAAAAAGCTGTCATAGGAGCTATTTCTGGGGCGCAACATGTACATATTGTAGCTAAATATTATAACATTCCAGTTATATTACATACAGATCATTGCCATAAAGAATTATTACCTTGGATAGATGAATTACTAAATGTAGGAAAAAAACACTTTAAAAATACAGGAAAACCACTTTTTTCTTCTCATATGATAGATTTGTCTAAAGAAAAAATTAAAGATAATATAAATATTTGTAGCCAATATTTAAAACAAATAAAAAATTATAATATGATGTTAGAAATAGAATTAGGATGTACTGGAGGCGAAGAAGATGGAGTTGACAACACTCATATAAATGCAGAACTTCTTTATACAAAACCTGAAGATGTGAATTATGCATATGAAAAATTAAACTCTATTAGTCCTTATTTCATTATAGCTGCATCTTTTGGCAATGTTCATGGAGTATACCAAACAGGAAACGTTCAATTAAAACCTATTATTCTAAAACAATCTCAAGATTACTTAAGCCAAAAACATAACCTTCCTTTTAATCCAGTAAATTTTGTGTTTCACGGAGGTTCAGGATCTGATTTAACAGATATTAAAAAATCTATTAAATACGGGGTAGTAAAAATGAATATTGATACTGATACTCAATGGGCTTCTTGGGAAGGAATTTTACAATTTTATAAAAAAAATAAAGATTATTTACAAAAACAACTAGGTAACCCAAAAGGAAAAAAAAATCCTAACAAAAGATACTATGATCCAAGAGTTTGGATGAGAGCTTCTCAAATGTCTATATCAAAAAGATTAGAAATAACATTTAAAGAGTTGAACGCATGTAATTCTTTAAACACTTCATTAAAATAAATAACATAAAAAATTTTTATTCATATGTAAACTCCTTTGAGTATAACGGAGAATAAATAACCTTATTCTCCGTACCTATTCTTAAATTAAGAATAATGACACAAAATAACTATATGTACGACATTAAATATATAATATGTATTGGATAAAGTTAATCATTTTTAACATAAGGAATAAAACAACATGCATGATTTAAATGTAGTTAATGATATTAACCATGCTGGAAGTTGGATTATAAGAAATCAAGAATTATTATTAAGTTATTTTATTAATGTAATTTCTTCCATTACTATTTTTGTTATAGGATTATTTATTGCACGGATAATATCTAAAGGAATTAATAAAGTTTTAATTACTAGAAATATTGATTCCACCATTTCTAATTTTTTATCTGCATTATTTAGATATGCGACAATTACATTTTTTATCATTGCTTCACTCGGATGTATCGGAGTACAAACAACTTCAGTTATAACTATACTAGGAGCAGCAGGTATGGCTATTGGTTTAGCTTTACAAGGTTCATTATCTAATTTCGCAGCTGGAGTTTTACTAGTTTCGTTAAGACCATTACGTACAGGAGAATATGTTAATTTAGATAACGTTTCTGGAACTGTTTTAAATATACATATTTTTTATACTACTTTAAAAACATTAGATGGTAAAATAGTTGTTATTCCTAATAATAAAATTATTTCAAGTAATATTGTAAATTATTCTAGGGAACCCTTTAGAAGAAATGAATTTATTATAAGTGTTAGTTATAATTCTGATATAGATTTAGTTGTTAAAGTATTAAAAAATGTTATGTTAAATGAAGAAAGAGTACTTAAAAACCGTGATATCACAGTAGGATTAACCGAACTTGCACCATATTCTATTAACTTTATCGCACGTTGCTGGAGTAATACAAATGATTTAAATTCAGTATACTGGGACTTAATGGCTAAATTTAAAAAATCTTTAGATAAAAATCATATAAATATTCCTTATCCTCAAATAGATGTTAATATTAATTACAAAAAAAACTTTTTATACAAAGAGTTATAAAAAATGTATTATTCACAATATATTTATTGTATATATTAAATACTATATTTAAATAAAATTTATTATTAAATTAGTTTTTTTATATAATGAACTATATTTTTAATACACATTCATTCTTAGTAAAAGGTGTTTTATGATAGAGGCATATATTTCAAATAAACTTGAATTCTTAATAAAAAAAGCATGTAATATTATTCAAAATACACCTACAAAAAATCCTTTACAAAAAGAAATATTTATTATTGATAATAAAGAAGTAAGTCAATGGATAAAAATTTTTATAGCTAATTATTCAGGGATATCTTCTAATATTGAATTCTACACTTTACACGAATTTATATGGAAAATTTTTAAATATATTTTACCACATTGTAATAATGAATATTATAATAACGTATCTTTATTTTGGAAAATTATGGCATTACAAGAAACTGAAAATTTTTATAAAATTGGATTTAATGCTACAAAATCATCTATTAAAAAATCACATTTTGCATCCTATTTTAGCATTTTATTTCAAAAATATATGGTTCAAAGACCAAATTGGATATTAAATTGGGAACAAGATATTATTAACTATAATACAACCTCACATTCAAAATTATGTCAAAGTAAACTTTGGAAATTAATTATAAATTGTGATTCAAATAAATTGAAATATAATTTTTCTAATTTATTTGAAAAACTATTAGCAATGAATAATATAAATTATTTAAAAAGTAAGTGGTTATTCGCCTCTAGGATCACAATATGTAGCATCTATAATCTTAACTATACATACTTGTTATTATTAAATAAATTAAGTCGTTTATTTAAAATAATATTATTATGTTATTCACCTTTTAATACCTTAAAATTTTTAAAAAATGATAATAAAAAAGTTTTAACATTTCACAATGTTTGCAACAATAATTTTTTTAATCCTATTTTAAAATTTTTAGGTAAATTTGATTATACTAAATTATTAATTCTAAATTCTCAACAAATAAAAAAAACAATATATACACATTCAAATTATCAATCAAATTTATTAAGAAAAATTCAATTTGATATAACATATTGCCAACATAAGATACAAAATAATTATAAAAAATTTTTTTGTAAACACGATACTTCAATAAGTATACACGCATGCTATAACTTTAAACGTGAAATTGAAATACTACACGATAATTTAATTAACGTTCTCAATAAAAACGATTCTATCAAACCAAAAGATATATTAGTAGTGTCTAATAATATCAGTAATTACACTCCATTTATTAATAGTATTTTTAATACGGTAACCAAAAAATTTCAAATACCATATATAATACATAACAAAAACATAAACTATAATAACTCAATATTTAATTTTTTTAAAAAAATACTTACTTTATCAGAAAATATATATACTACCAATGAAATATTATCTTACTTAAGATTGCCATTTATCAACAAAAAATTTTGTTTTTCTGAAGAAGAACTAATTTTATTAGAGCAGTTTATTACGCACACTAATATAAAATGGGGTATTAGTAACCAACATCTTAAAGAAATATCTATTCCTTGTAATAAATATAATACCTGGAAATATGGAATTGACAGAATGTTTTTAGGTTATGCCATTCAAGATAAAAATGTAATATGGAATTCAATACTATCCTGTAATTTTCCTAATAATTTAAATATAAATATAATTAACAAATTGTCTAAATTTATTACTGTATTAAATAAGTGGAGAAAAATACTTCAGCATTCTAAGCTTTTAAAAAATTGGTTACCTCTATGTACAAAAATAATTAATGATTTTTTTCACATTAATAACTCTGAAGTCAATAAAAAAACATTAATAATAAAAAATGTATGGAACACATTTATTAATACTGGAATTAAAAATAACTATAAAAAAAAATTTCTATAAAAATTTTAAAAAGAAAAATAATGTGCATATTACAATCATCTATATCTGATCAACAATTGTTTCAAGGATGTACAATTTTTTGTAATATGAATGTTTTAAAATATGTTCCATTTAAAGTAATTTATATTTTAGGTTTAAATCATTGCATTGAAAACAAATTTCATTCTGTAAATTCTTATGATTTAATTAAAAAACATCCAACGTTATTTGATAATAGTAAAGATGATAAATATCATCATTTAATTTTACAAGTATTGTTGACAGCTACAAAATATTTATTTATTAGTTATAATAATAATGCAACAAAATTATTTAATAAATATCAATTTCCATTAACAATAGAAATATTAATTAAATTTATATCTACTTATTATTATATAAAAGGAGAAGAACATCTAACTTTAAAAAAACAATCTAAAAATGTTATTTCACACTTACATACTACACACGAAAATAATGCCTATTCTATAAAAAATTTTATATATAATAATTCTTATAAAAGTTTTAATAAAACATATTTTTATTTATCAAAATTTGTTAATTTTTACGAAATAAAAATTTTTGAACCTTTTCAATCTTTTAAATCTATTCAAACAAAAAAAATTAATTTGAACCATTTTATTTTTTTTTGGAAAAATCCTATACGTTATTTTTGTCGCCATAGATTAAAAATAATTGAAACAAGTTTAGAATTACAAAATAACAATGTAGAAAATTTCACTTTAAATAAAATAAATAATTATAATTTATGTAAAGATATTTTAAATGCAATAGTTTATCAAAAAAGTATAAATTATATATTTCAACATTATGAAAAATCTGGATTACTTCCACATGGGGAAATAGGAATCGCAATATTTAATAATTGTAAAGAAAAAATGTTAGATATAGCAAAAAAAATATTATATTTAAGAAAATTTCCTAAAACTAAAACTATAAACGTTCAAATTAAAAATTGTTTAATTAATGGATTATTAACTCAAATTTGTAAAATAGGATTGTTAGAATGGCGGCCAAAAATTTTAAATTTTAATGATTCTATTGATTTATGGTTTAAACATCTTTTTTATTGTTTATCTGGTGGTAAAAAAAATAGTTTAATGATTGGGCTGAATTCATCTATATTAAAATTTGAAAATCTAACTGTAGAATCTGCATATTATTATCTACATAGTTATATAGATGCATATACAAAAGGAATGAATGATCCTCTATTACTAACAAAATCTGGTCTAATATGGTTAACAACTGTATTTGATAAAAAAAACAATATTATTACAAATAACAATATAAAACATTTAAAAGGAATAAAAAAATTTACTGATACATGGAATGGAAATGATTATTTTTCAGGTGAAAAAGAAAACTTTTATATAAAACAAGTTATTCCTGTACTAACTAAAAGTAACATTACTAAGATGTGTGATATATCAAAAAAATGGTTATTACCTATTTTAATTAACCAAACAACAATAAAATTACCTCTAAAAAATTTAACTTAATGACGTATATATACGTATATCATTAAATATATTGAATATTTTAAAAAATGAACAAACTTAAAAAACCTACATTAATAGATATATTAAACTCTCCAATTACTGGAGAGATATTAATTCAAGCATCAGCAGGGACTGGCAAAACTTTTTGTATAATAATTTTTTACTTAAGATTGTTATTAAATATTAAATGTAATTATCAAAGCAATAAATATTTGTCAGTACAAGAAATATTAGTATTAACTTTTACTAACAAATCTAAAGATGAACTAATTATACGAATCAAAGAAAACATACATACGCTAAAAAATATATGTGAAGGTAAACCACAAGTAAACAAAGTCCTAAATAAATTATTTCAAAATATTAGCAATATACCACAAGCAATCACTGTTCTACAAATAGCAGAATCTAATTTAAAAAACGCTGCTATTTTTACTATACATAAATTTTGTCAAAACATCATATACCAAAATATATTTCATATTAATTTATTTCATAAACCTAAAATTATAGATAATGAAGATTTACTATATTTGACAACAACAGTTAATTTCTGGAGAAAATATTGCTATACTCTACCCGAAGAAATTATACGATTAATTAATACTTATTGGAAAGAACCAAAAGATTTACTAAAAGAAATTAAACCAATATTAATTCATAAAACTAAAATTTACCAATCGTATCGTTTTAAGCAAATAACACTTATTCAATATTATGAAAATATAATAAATAAAATTAAATCTTTTAAAAAAAAATGGAATTTTATAATTACTAAAAATAATACGTTTAAACAATACCTATTCAATAATATTACACATTCTAAAAAAAAAGTATATAACTGGATAAATATAATTACATCATGGAGTCATGAACAAACGAAAAGTTTTTTTATTCCTAAAGAATTACTATTGTTAAAAAAAATTTTTATTAATAAAAATATCTTCAAAGCTCAACATTCATTTTTGAAAACTATTACTATTTTTTTAAATAATAACTTTTCTATTAAAGAATTTTTTCTTTATAAATCAATTACGACAATTCGAAATTTTATAAAACATGAAAAAAAAATATCTGAAAAAATAGAAATTAACGATTTAATATCTATAGTTTATCAATCATTAAATAAAAATAACAACTTTCTTTCTAATTTTATAAGAAAAAAATTTCCAGTAGTATTAATTGATGAATTTCAAGATACTAGTACTCAACAATATAAAATATTTGAAACAGTGTATTTTAACAAAAAAAAAGTAGCTTTAATATTAATAGCAGATCCAAAACAATCTATTTATAGTTTTAGAGGATCAAACATATTTTCATATTTTAAGATATATCAACGTTTTAAAACAATTTACTATTTAAATGTCAATTGGAGATCATCTTACAAAGTAATAGAAAGCATTAATACTTTATTTAGTCAATTTAAAAACCCTTTTATTTTTAAAAATATAAATTTTAATATAAGTTATGCAAATACATGTAATAAAATAAGTTTTGAAATTGATAACATCTCACAACCTGGACTATCTATTTTTTTTAAAAAAGCTCCTATAATGTGCATGAGTGAATATTTAAACTGGAGTAGTAATCAATGTGCTTATAACATATACAATTGGTTATCTTTAGGCAAGAAAAAAAGAGCTGTTATTTATATAAAAAATAAAAAAAAATTTGTAGAAGCTAAAGATATTACTATTTTAGTACGTAATAAACAAGAATCTAACTATATTACTACTGCATTAAATAAATATAATATTTCTTCATTTTATCATTCTTATAAAGAAGACATTTATCATCAAAAAGAAACAATTGAAATATTCACAATACTACAAGCAATATTAAATTTTAATAACATAAACCAGATAAAACAAGCACTTTTAACTACTATAATATCTAAAACTATTTATGATATTGATGCTATTAATAACAATATAAATATATTATCGTCATTTGTTAGTATGTTTAAAAATTATTTTCATATGTGGGAAAAAAAAGGAATCTTTTATCTCATAAAACAAATTATAATAGATTTTGCAATAAAAAATTTTTCAGCAAATCTATACAATCGTCAAAAGTTGTTAGAAAATGTTTTTAAAATTGCTGATAATTTAGAATACCAATCACAATTTACAAATAATCAACATACTTTATTATTGTGGTTTGCTGATCAAATAAATCAATCTAAGAATGGTATTAAAAATTCATACGCATTAAATTATAATAACTTTAATAATATTAATATTACTACTATACATAAATCTAAAGGGTTAGAATACCCTTTAGTTTGGATTCCTTTCTTAATCAATTTTTCTAAAATTAAAAAATGCATTTTTTATAACAAAATAAATTTAACATCTATATTAGATTTATATAATGAAAAAAAAAATTTAAGAAAATCGCAAAAAGAACATTTGTCAGAAGAAATACGATTAATATATGTTGCTCTAACAAGAAGTATTTTACATAATAGTATAGCAATTGCTCCAGTAATTAAAGGTACTAGATCATGTAAAAATTCTTTTACAGATATTCATAATAGTGGGTTCGGATACTTAATACAAAAAGGGAAAAAACTTTCTCAATCAGGATTAAATAAACAACTTCATACTTTTGATACTAATAAAAATATTAAAATATTATCAGAAAAAATAGTACAATTTAAAAAAAATATTATCATTGATGAATCAAGTACAAAAATTAAGTTACATACAATAAATAAAAATATAAAAGATAATTGGTCTATTATTAGCTTCTCTAAAATAGCGTCTAATACCAAAAATATGTCTTTATATAAAGAACATTACTTTAAAGAGAAAAAAATATTAAAATATAGAAATAACAAAAAATTATTAAATACTCATACTTTTCCTAGAGGTAAAACATATGGAAAATTTTTACACAAAATTTTAAAAAACTGCGATTTTAACAAAACTGCAAATTGCTCATTAATTACTCAAGAATTGAACAAAATAAACTTAAGTCAAGAATGGGTATATATAATTCAATCATGGATAGAAAGCATATTTAATATTTCTTTAAATACTAAGCATCTAATTTTAAAAAATTTAGAAAAACAAAATTATGTAAAAGAATTTGAATTTTGTCTACCATTACAAAAGAAAATTAATTTTGAAAAAATTAATAAACTATTAAAATTATATAGTCCTATTTCTAAGTTGTCTTCAAATATTAAATATGATAAAGTTGTAGGAGTTCTAAAAGGATTTATAGATGTTATTTTTTATTGGAATAAAAAATATTATATAATTGATTACAAATCAAATTGGATAGGGAAAAACAATAATTGTTATACATTTCAAAAAATATATAAAATTATTGCAAATAATAATTATGACTTACAATATATTATTTACAGTCTATCTTTACATCGACATTTAAAAAATAAAATGAATGGATATTCATTTAAAAAAAATTTTGGAGGTGTTTTCTATTTATTTATAAGAGCTTTTAATCAAAAACATAAAAATAACGGTATATTTTTTACATTACCTTCATACACTTTAATTCAAACATTAGATACGTTACTTAAATAATTCATAATTATTTTATGAAAACAAATAAATTATTAAAATATATAAAAAAAAATAATATAATAAATACAACTAATGCTCAGTTTGCTTTATCTATTAATAAAAAAGAAGAACCTATAACTACATTAGCAATAATATGTGTACATCAAGCAATTATAGATGGTCATGTTTGTCTACCTATAAATGAAAATAAAAAACTATTTTATTCAAAATACAATAATACATTTATTATACATTTTTTAAAATATATTAAAACAAAAAAAATTGAAAATTTGTTAAATAAAAATATTATTGGGAACGGTTCATATCCAACTCCATTAGTTTTATTTAAAAATTCTTTATATCTTTATAAAACTTGGAAATCTGAACAATCTATATCAAATTACTTCAAAAATCCAACCCAAGAAAAAAAATACACGCCTTACAAAATAAAAAAAGTTCTAACTAAAATTTTTAATCAAAAATTTTGTAATTTACAAAAAATAGCTGTAGCTATATCTATTTTATATAAAAATACATTTATTATTGGAGGCCCAGGAACTGGAAAAACTACTGTTGTTTCAAAAATAATTTTATCTTTTATTCGTTTATCAGAAAAATTTATTAAAATTAAATTAGCTGCGCCTACTGGTAAAGCAGCAATAAGATTAACAGAGTCTTTAAAACATAATTTAAAACGGTTAGATATAACTACTCAAGAAAAACTTATATTCCCTTCTAAAACTATTACTTTACATAAATTACTCAAAATTAATTCGAAATTTCAAGAAAAAATTTTACAAGATAATGAATTATTAGATTTAGATATACTTATAATTGATGAGTCTTCGATGATTGACATTTATATTATGGAGCAACTAATTAAAAAATTACCTAAACATTCGAAATTAATTCTAATAGGAGATTTTAATCAATTACCCTCTATTCAACCTGGTAATATTTTAAAAGATATTTGTCAACATGCAAATAATAAGTATAGTATAAAAACAGCAAAAATACTAAAATATTTTATAAACTACGAAGTTCCAATATCAAATTGTTCTACTGATTCTAATTTAAAAGATAACATTTGCATATTAAAAAAAAATTATAGATTTATACAAGCTCCTCATATTAAGATACTATCTCAATTGATTTTAAAAAATAATGATAAAAATCATAAAAAATTGTTTAATAATAGTTACAAAAACGTGATATATAATGAAATATATAACATATGTTCGTACGAAAATATGATTAACACTCTTACTAATAATTATGAAAATTATTGGCAAGCAATTTATAATAAAAAAGAATTAAAACAAATAATATATATATTTAACAAATATAGAATACTATGTGCTGTAAATAAAGGATTATTCGGAACAAATAGAATAAATAAAAATATTGAATTAAATATGCAACATAAAAAATATATACACAATAATATTAATTTAAATAATTCATTATATGTTGGTAAACCTATTTTAATTACAAAAAGTAACAAAGCATTAAAATTATTAAACGGAGATATAGGAATTTTAATGTTAGATGATGTTAATCAACACTTAAAAGCATTTTTTCTATTACCAAATAATTCTATTAATATTATTCCTGTACAGTTGTTAACACATTATCAAACAGCTTGGTGTATGACAATACATAAATCACAAGGATCAGAATTTAATACAATAGCTATTATATTACCTAATAAATATTCTAAATTGTGTACCAAAGAATTAATTTATACAGCTATTACTCGCGCAAAAAAAAAATTTTTATATATAGTAGTAAAAAGGTATTCATTAAAGCGACAAATACATCTACATTTCGTTTTAGCAATTTACCACAATTAATTTATACATATTAACCATATATAAAAATATACTTAAAACATTATTAATGTATTTTTTTAAAAAAAACTAATACTATTAATAATGAACAGTATATTGTTATTAATTTACGTCAATGATCAACATTTTAGACCCTCTTTGATAATTATACATTTTTTTCTTACTATCTGGCAAAAAATTAATTTTTATTGGAATAAAACCTTTTTCTCTAAACCAATGAATACTTTGAGTAGTAAGTACAAATATTTTCTTTAAATGCAGTTCTTTAGCCTTTATTTTAATTTTGTTCACAAGTAACTCTCCTCTAGAAGAATTACGGTAATCAGGATGAACAGCAACGCAAGCCATTTCTCCCATTTTTTCCTTAGGAAAAATATACAAAGCCGCACAACCAATAGTTAAATTATCTTTTTCTATGATAATAAATTTATCAATTTCCATTTCTAATTGTTCTCTAGATCTACGAACTAAAATACCTTTGTTTTCTAAAGGTCTAATTAACTCTAAAATTCCTCCTATGTCATTTATAGTAGCCATGCGGATGTTTTCAGAAGATTTCATTACCATTTGAGTTCCAATGCCATCTCTAGAAAACAACTCTTGCAACAAAGCTCCATCTTCATAATAACTAATAATATGACTTCTGGGTATTCCACTATTACAAGCCTTTATGGCCCCTATTAAAAATCGTACAAGACTTGTAGGCACAAATTGATTAATCATTAATTGTTTAATAATTTGTTTTGCTGTATTAGGAAATAATTCTGAAATCGTCTTTCCATTAGTATTAACAAGCCCTTTCTCTTTACAAAAACCAACTATTTTTTCTACTTTTAAAGCAATAGCCACTTCTGTTGCTATTTCTTCAGATATTAAATTAAAACTTTCTCCTGTAACAGACGCAGCAATTGGTCCAATAAGTACTATATTATTATTATTTAATTGAGATTCTATAGACTTTTTATTAATTTTTCGTATTTTCCCGCTATTAAGATAATCTACTCCATCATTTACACCTAGCGGTTGGGCAATAACAAAGTTTCCACTGACAACATTAATATGAGATCCTTGTAATGGAGTATTACTTAAACTCATAGATAATTTAGCTGTAATATCTAACTGTAATTTTCCAGAAATTTTTTTTATTTGTTGCAGTGATGCATAATCTGTAATTCTAATATATTTATGATAATGAATTTTCATTTTATGCTTTAACAAAATTGAATCTATCTTAGGGTAAATTCCATATACTACAATTAATTTAATGCCTAAACTATGTAATAAACCTATATCGTTGATTATTCCAGAAAAATTAACATTTTCAATAGTTTCTCCGTTTAACATAATCACAAATGTTTTACCTCTATGTGTGTTAATATATGGAGAACTATGACGAAAACTCTGAATTAATTTAATACCTAACTTATCCATATTTTCCACAAAAATTTAAAAAAAAATATGACTCAAATTTTATTTAAAAAAATTAATAATTTAAATTTTTTTAAATAAACTAAAAAATCAATATTTGGAAAAATAGCACATTTTTATGTACTAAATTTTTTTTAAAATGGTTGCGGGAGTTGGATTTGAACCAACGACCTTCGGGTTATGAGCCCGACGAGCTACCAAACTGCTCCACCCCGCGATTTTTTTTACTTTTTTCATTATATCATTTTAAATATGTAATAATCAATACTTTTTTTTAAAATTTTTTATATTAATTATTTAACAAATAATTAATATAATACTATCGTAGTGCAAATCTTATTTTATCATATAAATGATTATAATCAATTTAATAAAAAGTAAACAATAAAAAATATGAATTAAGACATATATAATTAATAGTACATTAATATTAATGTACATCTTTTCTAAATAATTATGCAAATCTTGCTAAAAAATTGCTTATATAATTAACCTTTAAATATTTTAAAAGGTCCTCATAGTGTTTATGTTAACGACATAGTCAATCATGCATATGGTGTAATATTAGAAATAAATCAACATTAAAAATATTCATAAAAAAAATTATAACTCTAATAAAAAATGTTTAAACACACTATAGTGAATTCAGAAAAAAATTTTTATTTCAAAATTAAAAAATTTTGATATATCTTATACACAAATGATAGGTATTTACTATCCAAATAACATAAAACTTACAATATATTAACCTCTATTATAAAAACTAAACATACAGCTTAAAGAAATCTTAAATATCTTATATAGCCAACTTTTAATTAGAAACACATAAAATTTATTTTTTAGTAAGAAAAAATATGTCCTAGTGTACTAAAAAATAGTATTACTTATAATAATTCATTATTAAACAATTTCATTATGAAAGTATAGGGAAATGAATATATCAATATTAATAAAAAAACCTATATTTTTTAATTATTCAAAAAAATAAATGGACTTATATTAGAAATTAGTAATTTTTTATTGAAAAACTATTAAATGAGTAAAGATTGTTTCAATAAAAATTGAAAATTAGTGGAGAAATAACATATAAATAAATTCAACTATTATTAAAAAAAATAAATTTTTTATGTTTTTCAAAATTATTTTACATGATTCTCTATATAAGGATCTACTTCAATTTCTTTAATACCTCAAATTACTATTGTAAAAACTCTACTATAATAAAAATTAGAAATATTATATTTTCTAAAATAACTTTAATTAATATTAATAGTAAGTTAAATCACAAATGTGAAATAAAATCACTAACAATTTTAAATACAGAAGATACTATTAAAAAATAACATGTTAATGTGCACTACAAAGATTTGATAAAAACGTTAAAATTTTAGTTGGATTATATAATCATTGCGGAAAAATTTAAGTACCAAATAACAAATAAATATTAAATGTATACTTAAAGAGTATATATATTTATGTTACAATTAAAAAATTATATTGCTAATTAAATTTTTCATCACAAAAGACATAATTATATATGTAATATAATAATATTTTTTATTATTCATATAAAAATGTTTTTACTAAGAAACTTTATAATTTTAACAATTACAATTGTATTTAAAATGTTTAAAATAAGAAAGTATATGAACATAATTCAAACTGGGCTATTAGCAAAAGATGCAAAAATTACAATAATAATTTCTAGATTCAATTATTTTATTAATGAGCAATTACTTGAAGGAACATTAGATATTTTGAAACGAATTGGGCATGTAGAAAACAATAATATTACTATTATAAAAATTCCAGGAACTTTAGAACTACCACTAATTACTCAAAAAATTGCATCTTTAAAAAAAAATGATGCTATAATTACTATTGGAAGCGTTATCCAAGGAGAGACAATACACTTTAAAAGTATAATTAATACCGTCTATAATTTATTACCTAAAATTAGTTTAGAAAATAATATTCCTATCATAATAGGTGTTTTAGCAACTAATAATATTAAACAAGCCATTGAAAGATCTGGAGGTAAAAAAGGAAACAAAGGATGTGAGATTGCTTACGTAACTTTAGAAATGTTAAATTTAATTAAAATTATTAAATAACAATTATTAACTTTAATTAAGCATATGCCTTAGAAACAAAATTATAAACATTACAATTTTTTTTAAATTTTAGTAATTAACTATATTGGATCTTATGTTTATCTTAAATTTTAATTAAATTAAAATTATATATTTTTAGAAATAAGATATCTGAAACGTATATTTACTAACGTAAGTAATACTTTAAAAGTAACTTAATGAATTTTTAAAATAAGTTTAATTTAATTACTAAAGAATACAACTAATGATAAAAAATAATCTATTTTCATTTAAAAAATTTAGATAATATGTGTAAAAAATAAATTAAAAATATTCTACATAAATAAAATGTTTTGCTTTTAAAAAAATTTTCAACATTCAATATTTTAAACGGCAAATAAGTCTATATAAAAAAATCAATGTACAAAAAATACAAATAATATTGAAAAATAAATTTTCATTCATAAATAACATAAATACAACTATATACTTGAAATATAAAAAATTAATTAATTATATTTTGAGAGCAAAAAAAATTTTTTAAAAAAATATTGTGTAATATATTGTCTAGACAAATTACTTTATATATAAAATAAAAAATTGAGTACACAAACAATGTTAGATACTTTTTATATGAAAAAAGCTATTGAATTAGCGAAAAAAGGAGAATTTACCACTGCTCCTAATCCTAACGTAGGTTGTATCATAGTAAATAATAATGAAATAGTAGGACAAGGGTGGCATTGTCAAACAGGAAAAGAACATGCTGAAATTATAGCATTAAATATGGCTGGTTCTAAAGCTATAGGATCAACTATGTACGTAACATTAGAACCTTGTTCTAATTTTGGACATACTCCTCCATGTTTTAATATAATCAAAAAATCCGGTATAACTAAAATAGTTATAGCTACACAAGATCCTAATCCTTTAAATTCCGGAAAATCAATCAGTTTTTTAGCTAATAGCAATATCCAAGTTAAAATTAACATTTTAGCTAATGAGTCAAAAAAAATAAATAAAGGGTTTTTTAAGCGAATGGAGACTGGATTACCATTTGTCCAATTAAAATTAGGAGCTTCTATAGATGGAAGAACTGCGACTGTACATGGTCATAGTAAGTGGATTACTTCTATTCAATCACGTAAAGATGTACAATATTATAGAGCAAAAAGTTCAGCAATTTTAAGTAGCAGTAATACTATACTTAATGATAATCCATATTTAACCGTACGCCTTGAAGAAATAGATAAAACGGTAATGTTACAAAAAGAAATAAAAAATACTTTTAAACAACCAATACGGATTATTATTGATAGTCAAAACAAAATAAAAAACAATTATAATTGTATTAATCAACAAGGAAATGTTTTCTTAATAAGAACTAAAAAAGATTGTCACAAATGGCCTGCAAATGTTCAACAAATTATAGTAAAAGCTACGAACAAGAAAATAGATTTAAAAAATTTATTTTTATTATTAGGTACATATCAAATAAATAACATTTGGGTAGAAGCTGGTCCAACATTATCTGGATTACTAATTGAAAAAAAAATAATAGATGAACTTATTATTTATATATCACCTAAAATATTAGGACATACATCTAAACCTTTATTTATTATAGAGAAAACACTAAAATTACCTCCTAATTTCATAAAATTAAGTTTTACAGATGTACGTAAAATAGGACCTGATATTCGTATTACTATTAAACCTATATACTTATAGTAACAAATTACATTTATAAACTAAAAAATTAATATGAAAAAAGTAAAAAAACTATTTTTTTTAAAGAAATAAACACAACCTCTTACTTTTAAACCAAAAGGTCTCAATCATGAAAATAACCCCTAGAAGAAGGGCTAGAGAATGTGCCGTACAATTATTATATTCATGGCAAATGACTAATAACTCTATTCAAGATATTGAAATGCAATTTTTAGAAGATCAAAAAATAGAAGGAGTTGATTTAATTTATTTCAAAGAATTAATAAAAGGTATTCATGAAAATTATCAATATTTAGATAAATTAATGCTACCTCATATTTCTAGAACATTAAAACAATTAGGACAAATAGAAAAAGCAATTTTAAGAATTGCATTTTATGAATTATCTAAAAGATATGACATTCCTCCTAAAGTTTCTATTAATGAAAGTATAGAACTTGCTAAATCTTTTGGCGCTAACAAAAGTCATAAATTTATTAATGGAGTATTAGACAAAGCTGCATTAAAAATACGTTCTTTTAAATAAACATTATTATAAAAAATTAAAATTTATATAATTTTATTATATATTTAATATAATAATAATTTAAATAACAACTTAAACATATTTAATATATAAAAAATTATAATATTAAAAAATAATATGTAATAATATGCAAATATCAAGCAATAATTTTTTAAATTATTACTTTAATAAAAAACAAAATATATAACACAATTTATATGTGCCATTTACTACTATAAATATGATGTGTCATTAATAAATAAATTTTTCGAATTAAGTTTAAATTATATATTTATATTGTAATTATTATATAATATTTTTAAATAAAAATTCAGTGAATTAACCGTATAAATATATAAATAAAACTATACATAGATTTATTTATATATTTAAAAAATATACAAAAAAGTTTTAAAAAAATATCTCTTTTATTAAATAAATATGTTATGTAAATAATTTTTTATTATTATATTATAATATAATTTGTCAATTTTTAGCAACAATAAAAATTGTTAAATAATTATAAAAAAGATAATCATTTATTTATAATTTTATGCCTAAAATTTGTAATTATATTAAAAATAATACAGAATATTATTATAATAATATTCATATAAATAGTACTATCAAGACTATACTTATTAAGTAACCAACCATTTATTAAAC
Source organism: Buchnera aphidicola (Nipponaphis monzeni) (assembly GCF_006741185.1). NCBI lineage: Bacteria > Pseudomonadati > Pseudomonadota > Gammaproteobacteria > Enterobacterales > Erwiniaceae > Buchnera > Buchnera aphidicola. Next base: position 476,351 of record NZ_AP019379.1, read on the forward strand.
TACTTACAAACGTTCCTAAAAATTGACTAGTGTTATAAATACTCATAAAACTTCCTTTATAACATTTAGGACTTTTCTCATTAATAGCAGTGGGAAGTAATGCTGACATTACAACGTAAATAAAAATAAATATTTGTATGTTTATTAAAAATATTTTTGGATTATTTATTACTAACAATCCTATACAGGATAACAATAAAAAACTAATACATAGCAAGTAAAATTTACGTATATTACTATAATTTCGTATGTGATATATTATAGGTACTCCTGTAATACAAGCAATAAAAATTATAGTTGAATAAAACATCCAATAATTTTCCTTAGTAATTTTCATTAATATTAAATATTCTGGATATATAAAAAAATTAGATGTTAATAAATAACTTATTGAAAAAGTATTTAATAACAATTCTAATAAAAAAACATTTTTTAATAAACGAAAAAGATTGATTATAGATATTGACGTATTATTTGTAACATCTTTCACATACATTGGTTTAATAAATTTTATTACTATAGCAATAGATATTATTGTTAATATAGCCATTATCCAAAACAAATTATTTAACCCTACAAAGTTAACAATTATTGGAGCAAGTATTATAGAAATAACAAATGTGCAACTAAAGGTAATACCTACACATACTATTGCTGCAAGACGATTATCTTTTTTAACTGTTTCAAGTAATAAAGTTATTAAAGCAGATGATATAGCACCTGAACCTTGTAACATTCTACCAATAAAAATACCCCATATAGACATTGTACTTGCAGCAATTATGCTACCTATAAAAAATAAAATTAACCCAAAAATTATTACTTTTTCCCTACTAAATTTATCAGATAAATAACTAAAAGGTATTTGAAATATTACTTGAGAAAAACTATAAATTCCAATACAAGCTCCAATTAATAACTTATTTGAATTTTGTATAAAGATTCCATACATACTTAAAATAGGTGGTACCATAAACAAACCTACTGTTCTTAAAGCAAAAATAATACATACAATCATTATTAATCTTAAATCAAGATATTTTTTTTTAAATTTTTTCATAGAAAATTAAAAAACCTATTTTAATAAAAAATGTAGTAAAAGATACTAATTTAAATTATATAAATTTTTATTTATTTTTTAACGTTAACTAAAAAACAATATTTTATTATTAAAATAATAATTTTAATAATGGTATAATTAAAAAAAATCATTTATTATATTTGTAAATAATTATAATGTCATCACTATTTAAATATCCTAAAACAGATTCTAAAAAATATTTAGCATCCTTAAATAAGTGGGATTTATCTATAGCCAAAAAAAATGCAAAAAAAGAATTAATAATAATGACTGAAAATCATTGGGAAATCGTATATTTTATAAGAAACTTTTATTCTAAATTTAATCAAACACCCTCTATGCGAATAATAGCTGCAGCAATTTCAAAAAAGTATCATAAAAAATATACTAGTATATATTTTTTAAAATTATTTCCTAAAGGACCTATGCAGCAAGCTAGTAAAATTGCTGGTATACCATTATCTAATTCATGTTTTTAGTGTATATATTTATTATGATTAGAATAAAAAAATAAATAATGTTAATAAAATATAAAACTTACTATTTTAATAGTAAGTTTTATATTTTATTGAAATCATTAAATCAAAGATAATAACAACAATTAAAGATAATATAAATATATTATAAGCCCACTGAGTATGGTTAATCACTTTATATCCATAAATTGAATACAATAGCCAAACTAATTCTATAACATAAAATATCATTAAATCATTTATACTTAAATAATTATGTACAAAAAAAATTGAAGTAACACATACGAAAAATATAATACCAGCTACTATTATACTTTTTATTACAAACAAATTATTTATTAACCGGCATACCGGAAGTTTTATTTTTTGATAATCTTTAGATCTATATAAAAATATAGCATATGAATGAGGAATTTGCCAAATAGCAAAAATTAAAAACAAGAGAAAAGAACAAAAATTTAACTTATTAGATATAGCTGCTTTACTAATTAAAGGAATAATTGCACCTGAAATACTACCTACAAACACAGCGTAAGGAGAACTTCTTTTAACATATATACTATATATTACAGTATATATAAACGTTGCCATAAAACATAACAAACATGTATATAAATTAATAAAATTGTACAAACATAAAAATCCTATAATTCCTAACACAAATGCATAATAATAAGCTTGTTTCACAGTCATTTTATTTGTAGGTAAAGTTCTATGACATGTTCTTTGCATTTTTTTATCTATCTTTATATCAATAATATTATTTAATATACAATTGGCAGCAATTATTAGAGAAACACTTATTAATGTGTACGATAATTTATAAAAATTTACATGTCCATGGGAATATAATAAAAAAGTACTAACTAAAGATAATAAATTACCTATAATAATTCCTGGTTTAATAATTGTAAAATAATTTTTCATAAATAATTTATAGTTTTTATATTTTACATAATGACTAAATGATGGTTTAAATCATTCATTATCCACATTGATCCTAAAATAATTATTAAAACCACTATCGCAGAAAATACAAAAATACTAACACTCCAATTATAATCACTAAAATTCGAAATATGTAAAAAATATTTAATATGAACTATTATTTGAATAATAGATACTAACGTTATAAATAGCAATCGAATATCTTTTAAAAAAATTTGTTCTATAATTATATATAAAGATAAGTAAGTCAATATTATAGAAATTAATAACCCTAATAGATTATTGTTTAAATAAATATTTTTATAAAAAAAATTTTTAATACGAGTGTTCATAAAAAAATTCCAACTAAATAAACAAAATTAAATATACAGATCCAAATTATATCAATAAAATGCCAAAATAAACCCAAACAAATATAATTTGTTCGCATCCCCTTTGTTAATGGATAACAAGATTTACAAATAGTAATTATAATCCATATTAAACCTATAATAACATGAATACAATGTGTACTTAATAAAGTATAATAAGCTGAAAAAAAACTATTTGTACTAGGTGTAAAATTATTTATATACAAATTATGAAACTCATTCAGTTCTATACAAACAAAAATTACTCCTAAAAAAAAAGTACATAACAGCAATTTTAAATTATAATTACAATAATTTTTGTTAGTATAAGATATCATCCCATAACACATAGAACTTAATAATAATACAATAGTTTCTATTGTTATTATGTTTAAATTAAAAATGTCTCTAGAAATAAATTTTCCAAAAATACTATTTTTCATAACAAAAAATGTAGCAAACAAAATACCGAAAATAATACAATCACTCATTAAATATATCCAAAAACCTAATATTTTTTTTGAATCTATTAGCTGATTATTTTTAATACATACTTTTTTTTTAAATGTTTTATCAAATAACATTTTGCACCTACGAATTTAATATTTTAAACGTTTATTTTCAATATTTTGAATTTTTTCTTTAGAAACAAAATAACTAGTATCTTTGTTAAACATTTGTTTGATCCAAAAAAATACTATTAAAATAGATGAAATAATAGATAACCACCAAATATGCCAAACATTAGAAAATCCTAATAAAGTACTTAATAAACTAATAAAAAAACCTATCGCAGTATTTTTAGGCATGTAAAAACCTTTGTAATTTCCATTATTATACGAATAATGTTTCATTGATTTTTTGCGATACCAAAAATCATCTATTTTTTTTACTTGAGGCAATATTGCAAAATTATAAAATTGTGGAGGGGATTGAGTAGACCATTCTAAAGTACGTCCATCCCAAGAATCTCCAGTTACGTCTAGATATTTTTTTTTATTTTTAAAAGAAACGTAAATTTGTATAATTTGACAAACCATACCTAATGCAATTAAAAGAGCTCCTAAAAATGAAATAAATAGCATAGAATGAAATTCTGTATCTATTTTTTGACTAATACGTCTAGTCATACCCATTAAACCTAAAAAATATAATGGCATAAAAGAAATAAAAAAACCAAATAACCAACACCAAAAAGTCCTAAATCCCCATTTTTCATTCAAATAAAATCCAAACATTTTAGGAAACCAATAATTAATAGCAGCGAAACATCCAAAAATCACTCCTCCGATAATTACATTATGAAAATGAGCAACTAAAAATAAACTATTGTGTAATATAAAATCAGCAGCTGGTAAAGATAATATTACACCAGTCATACCACCAATAGTAAAAGTAATTAAAAATCCTATCGTCCATAACATACTAGGATGTATTCGAATACGTCCTTGATACATTGTAAATAACCAATTAAAAATTTTAACACCTGTAGGAATGGCAATAATCATAGTAGTTATTCCAAAAAAAGCATTTACATTAGCACTTGCTCCCATTGTAAAAAAATGATGCAGCCATACAATAAATGATAATACTGTAATTACTATAGTTGCCCATACTAAAGAGAAGTACCCAAATAACGACTTTTTAGAAAAAGTTGATACGATTTCAGAAAAAACACCAAATGCAGGTAAAATTAAAATATATACTTCAGGATGGCCCCAAATCCAAATTAAGTTAACATACATCATTACATTCCCTCCGAGTTCATTTGTAAAAAAATGAAATCCTAAATAACGATCTAATGCAAGCAAACTTAAGGTAGCTGTTAATACCGGAAATGAAGCGAGTATTAATATATTAGAACAAAAAACAGTCCATGTAAAAATTGTCATTTTAAACATTTCCATTCCAACTGACCGCATTTTTAAAATGGTTACTAAAAAATTAATTCCAGTTAAAATAGTACCTATACCAGAAATTTGTAAACTCCAAATCCAATAATCTACACCTACTCCTGGACTATACTTTATCTCTGAAAGAGGAGGATATGCTAACCATCCAGTTTCTGCAAATTCCCCTACGCCTAAAGAAATGTTTATTAATAAAGCTCCACTTACAGTTAACCAAAAACTTAGATTATTCAAAAAAGGAAAAGCAACATCTCTAGAACCTATTTGAAGAGGTATAACAAAATTCATTAAAGCAATAATCAAAGGCATAGCAACAAAAAAAATCATTATAACCCCGTGTACTGTAAATATTTGATTATAATGATGAGCTGGTAAAAAATTTACGTTATTAAAATTTGAAGACGCAATGAATTGTTGTGTTCTCATCATAAGCGCATCAATAAAACCACGTATCAACATTATAAAACCTAAAACCATATACATAATTGCTATTTTTTTATGATCTACAGATGTAATCCAATTATTCCAAAAATATTTCCATTTTTTAAAGTAAGTTATTAGACCTATTAAAAATAATCCAATTATAATTATCATCGTATATGTAAACATAATAATAGGTTCATGATATGGTATAGCTGCCATTGTCAATTTTCCAAACATTCAATAATTTCCTTAAAATTGTATAGTTACTTTAAATTAAAAAATAATTCTTAATTTAAATTAATGGAATGTATTGATTATCTTAATAAATAATTGAGATTTAACGTTAGAAAAATATTTAACTGTAGAATATTCTTCAGATATTGATATTTTTTGAAAATCTTGCATAGAATTCAAATGTGTTGGAGAATTACGTACTTTTTTAACCCAATTATTAAAAGATTTACTTGATTTTTTTACAATAACTATAAATTTCATTCTTGAAAATCCCAACCCACTAAAATTAGCAGAAATTCCTTTACAATGTCCTGATATATTAGCAATTAAATGTAAATTAGTTTGCATTCCTGGCATAGCATACATTTGACTACCTAATTGAGGAATAAATAAAGAATTCATTACCGAATTTGAAGTAATTCTAAAATTAATTGGTGTATTGACAGGAAAAGCAATTTCATTTATAGTTGCAATATTTTGTTGTGGATAAACAAACAACCATTTCCAATCTAAAGCAATTACATCAATAGTGATGGGTTTAGTATTAAAATAACTTATTGATTTATTAGGATCTAACTTGTAAGTTGATTTCCAAGATATGCATGCTAAAATACTAATAATTAAAATAGGTATACCCCAAATAAAAATTTCTATAATTTTAGAATGTTTCCAATCAGGAGAATATTGTACATGATTTTTATCAGAAGAATACTTTAAAAAAAATACGATAGTCATCGTAATAACTGGTATTACAATAATCAACATTAAAATAAAAGCAATAAATATTAATGAATTTTCTTCTTCTCGAATATATCCTTTAGAAATTATAGATGAATAAATTTCAGTATTAAGTAAAGTACTAATACTAATTAAAAATAATATTTTTGAAAATCTATTAATAAACATATAATTCATTTTTTAAAATCTCAATAACACGTATAATGCACGTTGTTAATTAACTATTATTATAGTAACAATAAATCTACACTAATTAAATTATATATGTAAAATTATACATTTAAAATTTAAGCTATATAACTTAAGTAAGTGAATATATATCGTGACTACTAAAAATTTTATTAAAAATAATTACTATAATTAGTTATTAATTTATTTATTTTAACAAAAAAATTAAAATAAAATAATTTATTTAAAATCATTTATATAAAAAATATGTGTTTTACAGTAATTTACATTATATTTAGAATAATTATTCTAAATGATAATTTTTATATAAATTTTAAAAATAAAAAAATAATAAATATATATATCAAACATACGTAACATAATATTATTTATATATAAATTAATTATAGTTTAAAGTTTTAAAAATATTTATTAACGCCATAAAGGAAAATAAAATATAAAAAAATTTATAACAAACAACAAATTATGCTCTATTTAAAAAATGAATATTAAACATTAAAATAATATATTTTATTAATTACTTATACAATTAGTTTCAAACAATTATATTTATATATTATTTTTAAATAATTTAATCAATTTTTTAAATTTATACTATTAAATTATTGTTAATATGATTATTTATAGAAATATTTTGTATACAGTATATACACAAATAATATTCATTATTTGTACATTTTATTAAATTAAATAAAAATTGTTATTTTCTTGAATAAATTACTATTGATCATAAATAATTTTAAATAAACATATCACTAGAGAGTTGTTCATATAAATAAAAACCAATAAACAAACTATTTAAAAAATATATAAATTACGTAAGTAATTATACTTATAATAATAAAATTTATTAACGTAAAAAATTTAAGTATATATCTATTTTTTAGTAAATTGAATAGAATCATTAAATAAAAATATCTGAAAAATTTAAAACAAATAAATGTTTCATTTATATAATATAAGAATTTTTTATCTATATTTTTTAGTTAATTTAGTATCTAAAAAATTGACTAACTTTTGCTAACAAATAACCATTTAACTAATAATGAATAATATTAATTAAATAATAAATTTTTATTTTTTAAATAAAAATAACTTAAAAATAAGTAATTAAATTATTGTAAAAAAAAACATTATTCACAAAAAATAACTTTAATAATAAAAACATGTAAACAAAATTATGCAATACTACAACAATTATCATTAAAATGATTTACTGATCATGTAATATATGATGTACTACATTTATATTTTAAATAAACACTATGAAAATTATATTGTCAACTATATTTTTAAAATATATTATTATGATCAAAATATTTAAATAAAAAGTTAATAATATATATAAATATTATTTTTTAATAATAAATCAAGCGATAAATATCATATATAATTTTATATATTAAATATAATTAATACTGAAAATTAATAATATTTATATATCATGATAATTTTTATATCTAAACAATATAATTTTTTTTAAAAAATAAATAATAAAGTTATGCAAGCATATTTACGCACAAATTAAAACTAAAAAATTTAATCATAAATTTTATTTAAAATATTTAGACATTTCATATATATGTAATTAAAATAATTAATTTTAGTATAAAAGCATTGTTTTATTTTAAGTAAGATAAAGCAATGCTTTACGATACATAAATGATTCATGAAATATACTTATAAATATAACATGACATATATCTGTAAAAATAATTAGATTATAAAAATAATTAAAAACTATATGTAAAATAATTAAAAATTAATAAAAAATATAAAATTATTGTAAATAAAAAAATTAAACTTAATAAATTGATATACATAATAAAATACAAAACAAATTTTAAAAAAAATATGTAAAATATCAAACTACTCTACTACCTTAAAAAATCTATTTATTTAAAAAAATTTTTTAAACACTAAAATATATATTACATTTAAATATATATGATTTTTTATTTTAAAAATAAAAAAAATATATTGTATAATTTTTATGAAAATCATTTAATATACATTTGTATATAAAATAAACATTCATCAAATTTGAGAATAAATAATAAATATATTTTTTTAAAAAAAATATATTTAAATAATTCTAACAAATTAAATTAATTACGTATTAAATTTGTAAAATAATTGATTTATTATTAAATATAATTAAATACTTAACAAGTAATAAATACATAATTATACTTAAATAATAAAATTACAAATAATAAGTTTTAAAATAAGTTGTACAAACAGCAAACACAAATATTTCTAAAAAATAGCTACAATTTCTAAAAATATAAATATTTGTAATATTTGTTGTAAAATATCAATGTATTCATAACATTTATTTAATTAGTAATTAAACATTTTCTTTGTTTTAAAAATATATTTACTATTACAGTATATCTAACATATATTTAATATATTTAGAATTGTTTAATAAATTTTTTATTTTTAAAAAAATTAAAAAAATAATGATTTTAAATAAATAATGTTTATATTAATATATTGAAAACAATTCTACTATTAAAGGTAATCAAATGTTATTAAACAAATATATTAATTACAATAAACTATTTATACCAACAGTTATTGAAAAAACAGGACAAACTGAACGTTTTTACGATATATATTCTAGATTACTTAAAGAAAGAATTATTTTTTTAACAGGTCCTATTAATGATTCAAATTCTAACAATATTATTGCGCAATTATTGTTTTTAGAATCAGAAAACCCTAATAGTGATATTTATTTATACATAAATTCACCTGGAGGTATTATCACCTCTGGAATGTCTATTTATGATACAATGCAATTTATTAAATCAGATGTAAATACCATTTGTATAGGTCAGGCATGTTCAATGGGAGCTCTAATTTTGGCATCTGGAGCAAAAAATAAAAGATTTTCCTTACCACATTCTAGAATGATGATACATCAACCTATTGGAAATTTTCAAGGCCAAGCATCTGACGTTGCTATTCATGCTAATGAAATACTAAAAGTTAAACATCAAGTAAATAAAATAATGGCTTACCATACCAAACAATCTTTTGAAAAAATAGAAAAAGATACAGAACGTGATCGATTTCTTTCTGCTGATGAAGCAATTAAATATGGATTAATTGATAAAATTTTAATTATTAGAAAATAGATATAATAAACTGTCATTATTATTTAAAAGTTTTTTTAACAAAAGAATATTTATTAAAATAGAGGATGCATAATGTCAAATCATCGAATTAATAATAACATACTTTTACATTGTTCTTTTTGTGGGAAAAACCAAAAAGAAGTACATAAATTAATAGCTGGTCCTACAGTATACATATGTGATAAATGTGTTAAATTATGTAATGATGTTATGAAAAATCAATTGAAACAATCTCAAATAGTTAATAACCATAATGACTGCCCAAAACCTCAAGAAATTAAGCAACATTTAGACAATTATATCATAGGACAAGAACAACCAAAAAAAATATTGTCTGTAGCTATATATAATCACTATAAAAAAATTGATTATTCTTTTTCTAAAAAAAATTCTATAGAATTAGACAAAAGTAATATTTTACTCATTGGACCTACTGGAAGCGGAAAAACATTAATAGCTAAAACATTAGCTAAAATTATAAAAGTTCCATTCGTAATTACTGATGCAACTACTCTAACAGAATCTGGATATGTAGGAGAGGATGTAGAAAATATTTTGTTAAAATTACTTCAAAAATGTAATTTTAATATACCCGAGGCACAAAAAGGAATTATTTATATTGATGAAATAGATAAAATTTCTAAAAAATCTAACAACTTGTCTATTACAAGAGATGTATCTGGAGAAGGTGTTCAACAAGCTCTGCTTAAGTTAATTGAAGGAACAATAGCTTCAGTACCTACTCAAGGAGGAAGGAAACACCCACATCAAGAATTTATACAAATAGACACTTCAAAAATATTATTTATATGTAGCGGTACTTTTGAAGGAATTAATAAAATAATTTCAGAAAGGCTTGAAAAAGGTACTCACATTGGATTTAATGCTGCAGTAAAAAATGCAACTGTTAACAATTCAAACAATCGATTACTAAATAATATAGAACCTAATGATTTAATTAAATATGGACTAATTCCAGAATTTGTCGGAAGGTTACCTATTTTAACTCCTTTCCATACATTAAATGAAAAAGAATTAATAAAAATTTTAAAATATCCTAAGAACTCTTTAACTAAACAATATGAAAAACTTTTTCAATTAGAAAATGTAGAATTACAATTTTCAAATAATGCCATAAAAGCTATAGCACAAAAAACAATAGAAAAAAAAATAGGAGCTAGAGGATTACGTTCAATTATAGAAACGATTTTACTAAATACTATGTATGATTTACCATCTAACAAAAATATTAAAAAAGTCTTAATTAACGAATCAGTAATTAATAATCATACCTTGCCTGTATTAAAAAATAGTTAATTAATAAGCATAATTTATATTTAGATATTTGTCTTTAGAAATAAAGTACATATTTTACACATAAATTAAAAAAGAACATTTTTTAATTTAATTAATTATTTAATATTAAATATCTTATACCCATTCCAACATACTCAGTTTATTATAGGTATATTCACACAAATTATTTTTTTAGTATCCAGCATTTAACCCGGAACATTAAATTAAGAGAGAAATCTATGAATCCTGAGTATTCTAAATATATAGAAACTATTCCAGTTTTACCATTAAGAGATGTAGTAGTATACCCATACATGGTAATTCCATTATTTATAGGACGAGAAAGATCAATAAAATGCGTAGAAGCTTCTATGAAAAATAATAAAAAAATTATGCTAGTAGCCCAAAAAGAAGCTTTAACAGATAAACCTGACAACACTGACTTATTTAATATAGGAACAATTGCTGCTATTTCACAAATATTGAAATTGCCAGATGGAACAATAAAAGTATTAGTAGAAGGGTTACAACGCGCCCATATTAATAAATTAAACAATACTGGGGAATACTTTACTGCTCACATTAAACTAATTTACTCCCCAATATTACAAACTAAAGAACAAATAATTTTAACAAAAACAACATTAAAACAATTTGAACAATATATTAATCTAAACAAAAAAATTTCCCAAGAATTTTTAACATCATTATATAATATTAAAAATCCAGAAAAGTTAGCTGACATAATAGCAGCTCAAATGCCATTAAAATTGCCAGAAAAACAGTTGATATTAGAAACCTATGACACTAATAAAAGATTAGAATGTTTAATTACATTAATGAAATCTGAAATAGATTTATTACAAATAGAAAATAAAATTCGTAATCGTGTAAAAAAGCAAATGGAAAAAAGTCAAAGAGAATACTATTTAAATGAACAAATGAAAGCAATTCAAAAAGAATTAGGAGACTTAGAAGATATACCTGACGAAAATGAACTAATTATAAAAAAAATTAAACTAGCTAAAATGCCTAAAGAAGCGCGCACTAAAACAGAATCAGAATTACACAAATTAAAAATGATGTCTCCAATGTCAGCTGAAGCCACTGTTGTAAGAAGTTATATTGACTGGATTATACAAGTACCTTGGTATAAACGTAGTAAAATTAAAAAAGATTTGATGAGTGCTAAAGAAATACTTGATTTTGATCATTTTGGGTTAAATGAGGTTAAAGAGCGTATTTTAGAATATCTAGCTGTCCAAAATAGAATTAGTAAAATTAAAGGTCCTATTTTATGTTTAATAGGACCTCCAGGCGTTGGAAAAACTTCTTTAGGTAAATCTATTGCAAGAGCTACAGGAAGAAAATATGTTAGAATGGCTTTAGGGGGAATAAGAGACGAGGCTGAAATTAGGGGCCATAGAAAAACATATATAGGATCTATGCCTGGTAAAATCATTCAAAAAATAGCAAAAATAGGAGTGAAAAACCCCTTATTTTTATTAGATGAAATAGATAAAATGTCTTGTGATATAAGAGTCGATCCTTCATCTGCTTTATTAGAAGTACTTGACCCTGAACAAAACGTTGCTTTTAATGATCATTATTTAGAAATAGATTACGATTTATCTGACGTCATGTTTATCGCTACAGCTAATTCTATGAATATACCGGCTCCTTTGCTTGATAGAATGGAAATAATAAGACTATCAGGATATACAGAAGATGAAAAATTCAATATAGCAACGAAATATCTGAAAAAAAAACAAATCAAAAGAAATGCCTTAGACAATAAAGAACTTGTAATTCACGACAATGCAATAATACATATCATTCGTTACTATACTAGAGAAGCAGGAGTTAGAAATTTAGAACGTGAATTATCAAAAATTTGTCGTAAATCTGTAAAATTATTAATGACTAATCATACACTTAAAAAAATTAAAATTACAAAAAGAAATTTAAAAAAATATCTTGGAATACAAAAATTTGATTATGGAAAATCTGAGCACAATAATCAAATAGGGCAAGTTATTGGATTAGCATGGACTGAAGTTGGCGGTGACTTATTAACCATAGAAGTAGCGTGTGTTCCTGGTAAAGGAAAGTTAACATATACAGGATCTCTAGGAAAAATTATGCAAGAATCTATCCAAGCTTCTTTAACAATTGTACGTACACAATCTAAATTATTAGGTATAAAAGAAGACTTTTATAAAAAAAATGACATACACATTCACGTACCGGAAGGAGCAACCCCAAAAGATGGACCAAGTGCAGGAATTGCAATGTGCACAGCTATTGTCTCTTGTCTTACAAATAATCCAGTTTTTTCAAATATTGCAATGACTGGAGAAATTACATTAAGAGGCCACATTTTAGCTATAGGAGGTTTAAAAGAAAAATTATTAGCAGCGCACAGAGGGGGTATTAAAAAAGTATTAATTCCATATGATAATCGACGTAATATAGAAGAAATTCCCAATAATATTGTATCAAAATTAGATATTTATCCATTAAAACATATTAAAGAAGTATTTAATTTAGCATTGATTAATAACCCATACTTAAGTTAACTAATAAAATATATAATTTAATGTATTTTAAATGTATTAATGGCTGGCATAATTTAATAGTGATATTGCCAGCCTAAACATGAAAAATTACTATTTTTTAGTATAAATAAATTTTCATATATACAATTTATTAAAAAAATTAATTATACTTCAATTTTTTTACAAAATAATAGTTATATTAATTTAAATGAACCGTTTTAAAATTTTTTTGAAAAGCATAAAATTTTTTTAAATACGTTTGTTATTTGTTTCATATCAAATAGTATAACCTAATATTTATATTTAAATTATAAATTTTTATATTATTAAAATAAATTATTATTAATTATTAAATTATTTAAAACAATCTAAACAGTATCTACAATTAATTATTTTAAAAAAGTTCATTATATCATTATAAACATGTTTAAATTATTAAAAAATAAAAATTATATTAAATAAATGTATTATAAATTTGTATGTATATATTATTAATAAAACAATGTTAATAAATTATATTAACAAATTACATTTTAAAATTAGTAATAATAAACTCAAATAAGTTGTTTATAAAACTACTTTTTTAATAAAAAAATTTAATAAACAACATATTGATATATTTTTAAAAAATCAAAATATAACTCTTAAGAAATATAAAATTTTTTTTAAAAATTAAATTATTTATTATAATTTTTTAAACACTACAAAATTAAACAAACATGCAGTTAGTTATAAAATGTTTAAAAAAATATCTTTTTACAAATGTATATTATACATATAATAATATGTTATTATATAAATAAAAAATTATGTAATTAATGTTTTTAAATATTAATTATATCAATTTTAAAAAAAAATATTACGACTATAGAAATGAATTTTAAAAAAACTATCATTAATTAATGTAAAAAATTTTAGTCATATTACTTTAAAATAAAAATGATCAAACTAACACTATCTAAAAAATATGAAAAATGAAAAGAATCATTAATAAATTATTATAAAATATAAAAAAAATATAGTATTCATTAATACTTTTTTGTAATATCTTTTATTAAAGAATTCGATATTATAAAAAATAATAATTGTTCAATTATAATAATTTATAAAAAATTTAATACTATAATTAATTAAATTATGTGTAATTAAATATAATATTGCAATACTAAAAATTTTTATTACAATAATTTATTTCAATATTAATAAAAAGGTATTTAAAATTATAAAAAATTATTATACAAATTTTAAATGATAAATTTAATATTAACGAATAATATATTTTGTTTGCTAAGTATATGAAAATTATAACTAATTAACAAATTCAATTCTATTTATTTACATATCATATAATTATATATTTTTATATATAAAATTAATCGAAATTTTAATATATAATTTTTTAATTATTTATTTTTATTAGTTATAAAATAAATTTTTTGTTTGTTAATATTATTAAACTACAACATTAACTAAATGATTGAAATAAAAAAGAATTTTAAATAAAACATATCTTATGTATATAAAAATTTATAAAAATAACAATATGTTAGTTTAATTTCAAATTTTATTTAAAAAAATTATTATATTAAACAAACATTATTTAGTTATTTAATATTCATTTTAAATATATCTAATTTTTTTAAAAAAACTCATATAGAATATGAGTAATATTAAATATTATGCTTTTAATTACATATTTAAAACTTTTTTTAATTTAGTACTAATAACATTATTAATATGTGATAAATTAATTTTTTGTATTCTTTTCATTTAAAAAAAATAATTAAATAAATAATATTAAATTATTAGATATATTTATGAATAAAAAATTTATACTAATTATCATTAATAATAAAAAAAATTATTTATATAAAACTATATAAAAATAAAAATGTATATAAAAATATACATATATTTTTTTTTAATAAAAAATTTGTTAAAAAATTAATATTAATTAAAAAATTCAATAAATGTATATATTATGCACAAAAGAAAATATTGAAACATTTTAAACAAACAATTATTATCAATAATCTTTTTTCAAAAAAATATAAAGAAATATGTTTTTATTTATCGTTTAAGTTAATTAATAATTAAACTTATAATATGAAAAGTAGTATATATTAATTAATATATTAAAAAACTAAACATATTTTTTTAAAAAATGCTATATAAAATAGTAAAATACTTGAATATTCACATTTTATAAATATGTATGTAAAACAACATGTACTGATACATAATATGCAATACACAATTTTGTTAAAAAAAATATTTTAATAAAAACACATTTTTTGTTAAATACACTTATTAAGTAATATATAAAAAACTTCTGCTAGCTATGTTACTGTAATACCTATTTTTATCTAATCTGGCTGCTTTTTCCCAAACCTGACCAATTCTTTAAATAATAATAGAATTAAAGGACTAGCAGAAGTACAACTATAATTGTACTCTATTATTTTTTTTTTTGCAATATTTTAAATACTTTAAATTATCTAAGTTACTTAACAAGTGTAAAAAAAATATGATAAACTAGTAACTAGTAACCCATACGTTTATTAAACATCATGAATAATACAAACTATAATATAATAACTAAAAAATGGAGGCCTAAATCTTTTAAAGAAGTTATTGGTCAAGAATATATTGTAAAAACAATATGTAATAGTATATCCTTAAATAGAATACATCAAGCATGGTTATTATCTGGTATACGAGGAGTTGGCAAAACAACAATTTCTAGATTAATCGCCAAAAGTTTAAATTGTGAAAAATGTATTTCTAAAGAACCTTGCTTATTGTGCGCAAATTGTAAAGATATTGAAAAAGGATGTTTTTTAGACTTAATAGAAATAGATGCTGCCTCTAAAACTAAAATAGAAGATATTAAAGAAATATTAGAAAATATTCAATATTATCCTATTAAAGGAAGATTCAAAATTTATTTGATTGACGAAGCACACATGCTTTCAAATTATAGTTTTAATTATTTACTTAAATTAATTGAAGAACCTCCTCAACATGTTAAATTTATATTATCAACAACTAATAAATTTAAAATACCTAATACTATTATATCTAGATGCTTATCTTTAAATTTACAACCCTTAAGTCAAATAGAATTATACACTCATCTAAAAAACGTGTTAACAGTTGAAAATATTTTTTTTGAACAATCTGCATTACATCTTATTGCAAGTAAATCAGAAGGAAGTGTAAGAGATGCATTAAATATTTTAGAACAAGCAATATCAGTAAGTTATGAAAAAATTACTTATAAAAAAACTATACAAATATTTGGAATGATTGACGAAAATGAAATATTTCATTTAACTGAAGCGTTATTTAAAAAAAACGTAAAATTTATATTTGAATTTTTATATTCTAAAAAATTTACAGAAATTGATTGGGATAACTTATTGTTAGAAATCATGAGATTAATGCATTATATGGCTGTGTTAAAAACTTTTTGCATTTTTCCAGAAAAAAACGCATATATGATATCTTATAAACAACTTATTAAAAAACTTACTGACCAAACATGTATGCAAATAATTCATTCCTATTACAATATATTAATGATTGGTAGAAAAAATTTATCGTTATCACCTAATAATAAAATAGGAGTTGAAATTTTATTGTTAAAAATACTGTATTTAACATAATATTAACTAATAACAAAACATTAAAAATATTATAAAATAAATATTTTTAGTAATAATTGAACTAATAATATATTTATTAAATAAAATATTTTTTACATAGAAAATAACAATATTAACATTGTTTTTACAACGAGTTTAAGATGAATAAAATAGAATCAATAATAAAAATAAGAAAATTATTATCAATACAAAAAAAAATCAGTTATAATCTAAAAAATAACCAAAATATAAATAAAAAAAACAATATTTTAAAAAAAAAATACAATTTATTTTTTTAACATGTAAAACAAAAAATGTTGAACCTAAAAAATGTCTAACGTCACAAATAAAAAAAAATATAAATACATCTTGTACTAATTTATCTAACATAACACAAAAAATATTAAAAAAAGATATTAATCTTCTAACTTTTAAAAAAAAATTTAGTGCTGTTATTAAACAAATCGTCCGAATAAAATAATTGATACGTAATATTTAACAGGAATAAAAAATAATGTTTACTAAAGATAAAATTAATAATCTTATGCAACAAGCGCAACAAATGCAAGATAAAATGTCACAATTACAAGAAGAAATGGCAAAAATTGAAGTGACTGGAGAATCTGGAGCAGGTTTAGTAAAAGTTACTATTAATGGAATTCATAATTGTAAACGAGTTGAAATAGATCAAACATTATTAGAAGACGATAAAGAAATTATAGAAGACCTAGCAACTGCTGCATTTAATGATGCTGCTAGACGTATTGCTGAAGAACAAAAAAAAAGAATGTCTATGTTATCTACAAATACTCAAATACCTACTGGATTTAATTTTCCATTTAATTTTTAATTATTGTAATTATACAATAATACTATTATATTAAATAAAAATATAAATTTTATACAATATAAAAACATACATAAAAAATTAATGAACAATCAAGGAATAATACATGAATACAAGCAAAACATATTCTTTTCAATCCGAATCAAAAGAATTACTAAAATTAATGATCCATTCATTATATTCTAACAAAGAAATATTTATTAGAGAATTAATATCAAATGCATCTGATGCAATAGACAAATTAAGATTTTTATCTATTTCGGAACCAAAAAAATATCCAATTAATACCAACTATTGCATTAATATCACTATAGATAAAAAATTAAATAAATTAACTATTAGTGATAATGGAATAGGTATGGAAGAACACGAAATAATAAACAATTTAGGAACTATTGCCAAATCAGGAACTAAAAAATTTATACAATCTCTCAAATCAAACAATTCTTCACATCAACATGAATTAATTGGACAATTTGGAGTAGGTTTTTATTCATCATTTATTGTTTCAAAAAAAGTGTTAGTACAAACTCGTTCTGCTAAATTGAAAATTAATGAAGGATTTTTGTGGGAGTCTTATGGAAAAGGAGATTATACAATTCAGAAAATTGAAAAAAAAGAATTTGGAACGGATATTATTTTATACTTCAAAAAAACAGAACAAGAGTTTATTCACCACTGGAAAATTCAAGAATTAATTAATAAATATTCTGATCACATTAACGTACCAATAAATATTAAAAAATTTAATAAAAAACAAAATGAATACACCTGGGAACAGGTTAACAAAGCTCAAGCATTATGGGTTTTAAACAAATCAGAAATTAGCAATCAAGAATACATTAATTTTTACAAACATCTTACTAAAGATTCTCAAGAACCTTTAACATGGACTCATAATAAAGTAGAAGGTAATCAAGAGTACATAATATTATTATTTATTCCTTCAAAAACTCCTTGGAATATTTGGAGTAGAGAACATAAACATGGATTAAAATTATATATAAATAAAGTATTTATCATGGAGGATACAGAACAATTTTTACCTAACTATTTAAGATTTGTAAAAGGTTTAGTAGATTCTAATGATTTGCCATTAAACATTTCTAGAGAAATTTTGCAAAACAATCAAATTATTCAAAAAATTCGTCAAACAATTACCAAAAAATTGCTAAATACTCTACAAAATTTGTTTAATAATGATATTAAAAAATATTATGTTTTTTGGCAACAATTTGGCACTATTTTAAAAGAAGGCCCAGCTGAGGATCCTCAAAACAGACAGTTTATTATGAATTTATTATTGTTTACTTCATTAAAACATAATAATTCTGAACAAACTTTATCTTTAAAAAAATATACAACTAATATGGCAAAAGGCCAAAATAAAATTTATTATATAACATCTGATAGTTACGAATCAGCTAAAAATAGCCCTCATTTAGAAATATTTTTAAAAAATGATATTGATGTATTACTACTTTTTGAAAAAATAGATGAATGGATGATGAATTATTTAAATGAATATGAAGACAAAAAATTTTGCCCTGCCAATAAACCTGATGACTTCATTAATAAATTGATTATTCCTCAAATTAATGAACAAAATTTACAAAATAAAATGCAACCTTTTTTAGAAAAAATAAAAAAAATTTTAGGAAATAAAATAAAAGATGTTAGAGTAACTTATAAATTAGTTCATACACCATCTATACTAGTTACAGAAGCTAAAGAAATGAGTACTCAAATGGCTAAATTATTTTCAGCTGCCGGTCAATCTGTACCTTCCATAAAATATATTTTAGAAATAAATCCAGAACATGCATTAATTCAAAAAATAAGTAAAATTGTAGAAGAAAAAAACATTAAAGATTGGATATTATTGATATTTGAACAAGCTTTATTTGTAGAAAAAGGTACTTTAGATGATCCTAACCAATTTATTAATAGAATTAATAAATTATTATCTATATAAAACTCAAAACTAACTTATTTTTTAAAATGTTTTTTAGTTAATATTGTACTAAATAATATTTTATACTTTTGTACTGTACTTACAAAAAATATATATATCTTATTAAAATAATTCAGAGATTAAAAATGTATGCGTATTATTATGTTAGGACCTCCAGGTAGTGGAAAAGGTACTCAATCCAATTTTATTACTAAAAAATATAATATTACTAAAATATCGATAGGAGATATATTAAGAAATGCTTTCAAAAAAAATAAAAATTTTCAAAATTACATCACAAAACAAATTAATCAAGGTAAGTTAGTAGCTGATAATATTGTTTATGATTTATTAAAAAAAAGAATTTTAAAAAAAGATTGTAAAAATGGATTTTTATTAGATGGGTTTCCAAGAAACTTAAAGCAAGCTTACATGCTAACAAAAGAAAAAATTCATATAGAATATGTAATTGAATTATTAGTATCAACGTACGTATTAAAAGACCGTATAAAAAACAGAATGATTCACGTACCTTCTGGGAGAATATACCATACTGTATACAACCCTCCAAAGAAATTAGGATTTGATGATATAACAGGTGAAATCTTGAGTATTAGAAAAGATGATACAAATAAAATACTTCAATTAAGACTTAAAGAATATAAGTCAAACATTCAACTATTAACTAAATATTATTTAAAACAATCCAAAAAAAAATATTTAAAATATTTTAAAATTAATGGAAATAATAATATCCAACGTATTAATCATGAAATAAATATTGTTTTAAAAAAAAATAATTAACATTAAAAATGTTAAAAAAACTACTGCACTCTACAAGATTCGAACTTGTGACCCACGGCTTAGAAGGCCGTTGCTCTATCCAACTGAGCTAAGAGTGCGTTTTTTTGTTTAAAATATAATACAAATGAATTATAAATATAACATTATATTTAAAAAATATGCAAGTATATTTTTGTAAAATACGTATATATAATAAAATGTTAATATATTTTTATAAAAACTCTCAAAAAAATTTAAATAAGGTAAATTACAATGATGTTAAAAAAAATTATTGACGGAAAAAAAATATCTAAAAAAATACAAAATAAAATAGCTAAAAAAATAGCTCTAAAAATTAAAGAAGGCAAAAGACCTCCTGGATTAGCTGTAATACTAGTTGGAAATAATTTATCTTCTCAAATATATATAGATAACAAAGAAATAGCATGTAAAAAAGTTGGAATGATTTCTAAATGTTGGAAATTTTCTAAAAATACTACTGAAAGTAAAATTTTATCATTAATTAACTATTTAAACACTAATAAATCAATTGATGGTATTTTAATACAGCTTCCTTTACCTAAACATATTAATACCGCAAGAATTATACATAGCGTTATACCATCAAAAGATGTTGATGGATTCCATCCATATAACACAGGATTACTTTGTCAAAAAATTCCTTCTATGCATGCATGTACTCCTAAAGGTATTATGACACTATTGAATGAATATAAAATAAAAACACACGGATTAAATGCTGTTATAGTTGGAGCATCAAATATAGTAGGCCGACCAATGAGTATGGAATTGTTATTAGCTGGATGTACTACTACCATTACACATAGATTTACTAAAAACTTGAAATACCATACAAAAAATGCTGATCTATTAATAACAGCTATTGGAAAACCTAATTTTATTAAAAGCAAATGGATAAAAAAAGGAGCAGTAGTTATAGATGCAGGAATAAACAAATTGGTTAATGGAAACGTTACTGGAGATGTAGACTTTTGCTCATCATATTCTAGAACATCTTATATTACTCCAGTACCTGGAGGAGTTGGCCCAATGACTGTTACTTCGTTACTACAAAATACCCTAGAATCTTATGAAAAAAATTATAATAAATAAATAAATAAATAAATATTTGATAACATATTTTATGTTATATGTTGAAATATATTTAATTTCTTCAGTAATATTCCCATAACGTTACATTTTTAGAATCCCTTAAAACTATTCTTAATTTAAATAATTTGTTACGCAAAGCGTCAGCTTTTTTCCAATTTTTTAATTTTCTTGCATTATTTCTTATTTGAATTAATAATTTAATTTTATTAATAGAAAGTATAGTATTACATTGATTTTTTTTACACAAATATGTGTTTGGTTCATGGAATAATAAACCTAATATATTACCTAACTGACGTAACCTGGCAGCTAATTCATTCGCTTTATTAATATCTTTTAATTTTAGAAATTTTATTTTTTTTACTAAAATAAACAAAATAGAAATTGCTTTAGGAGTATTAAAATCATCATTCATAGCCTTTTTAAAACTTAACTCAAAAGATAAACTTTTATATGATAAAAAAACATTACAATTCATATCTTTTAATGCGAAGTAAATTTTTCTTAATGACCATTCTGATTGTTTTAAACTATCATGATAAAAATGTAGTGGTTTTCTATAATGAGTAGACAAAAAATAATATCTTACAATTTCTGAATCATATAATTGTAAAACTGTCTTTAAAGTCAAACAGTTGTTTAACGATTTAGACATTTTTTCATTATCAATTACTAACAAACCTGCATGTACCCAATATTTTACATTTTCTTTATTATTTATACAAATTGACTGAGATCGTTCATTTTCATGATGAGGAAATAATAAATCATTACCACCCCCATGGATATCTAGTTTATGACCAAAATAAAATTGACTAATGGCAGAACATTCTATATGCCATCCTGGTCTTCCTATACCCCATGGTGAACTCCAAAATAGTTCATTTGTCATTTCAGAAGATATTTTTAAAAAATTATTGCTTTTAAGTTTCCAAACTATAAAATCTAAAGGATCTTTTTTTTCTAACTTTAAATTTCTATTTCCTAATTTTAAGAAATTAATTTTTTGATTAGATAATTTTCCATAACTAGACAAACTTTTTACTGAAAATAATACATCACCGTTAGTAGCTATATAAGCACATTTATTTTTCAATAATTTTTTAATAAATTGAATAATAAAGGGAATGTACACTGTGGTTAAAGGTTCGTTAGTAGGTTTAATTAAATTTAAAATAGAAAAGTCAATATGCATTGCTTTAATCATGTCATTAGTAAAAGATTTTAAATCCTTTTTATGAATTACTAATTGTTGAATAATTTTATCATCAATATCAGTTATGTTTCGTACATATTGTATAGTGTACCCTAAAAATTTTAAATAGCGTATAATCATATCAAAAATAATAAAAGTACGACCATGTCCTATATGACAAAGTGCATATACAGTTACACCACAAACATATATATTTACATGTTTAGTTTGAATTGATTTAAAAACTTCTTTTTTATTGGATAAAGTATTAAAAATTTTTAACATAACTTTTTATTATACTTAAATTTAAACAAATATTTACATATTATTAAACTATAAAAATATACATATATACCAACACTAATTACTAAAAATTAAATCATTAAATAATATTTAGTATATTATTATTTTATAATGTATAATCGTCCTATTACTTTAATATACTTTATTAATAATAAAACTATTAATAATAATGCAATCTCATTATTTTATATATACAACAATTATATCTAAAAACTATAGATATGCTAAATAGGATTATAAATGGAAAAAAAATTAAAATCGATGCTTACATTTCCTTGTTCATTTACTTATAAAATAATAGGAACTGCAAATCCTGAGTTAGTAGACAACATAATAAAAGTAATTCAATTACAAATACCTGGAGATTATACTCCTCAAATAAAATCAAGTAACAAAGGAAACTACATTTCTATATCTGTTACTATTCACGCTAATAATTTATTTCAAATTAAAAATTTATATTATGAACTTAGCAAAATTAATATGGTTAAGATAATATTTTAAATTTAAAAAAGTTATTTGTTTATAAACAAGCGCAGATGTATTTGAGACAATTCTAGTGTCTCAAATACATAAAAAATAAATCTCTATAACATTTTACAACCACTAATTCTACAAACTGATAACGTTAGCAGCAGAAGGACCTTTTACCCCTTCGGTAATTTCAAATTCAACACTTTGCCCTTCTGTTAAAGTTTTGAATCCGTTACTTTGAATCGCTGAAAAATGAACAAACACATCTTTACTTCCATCTTCAGGAGTAATAAACCCAAATCCTTTTGATTCGTTAAACCACTTAACATTACCTTTAATCTTTGACATCTACATTACCTTTACATGAATATAAGTACTAAATTCAAAATTTTTTTTTAAAAAAAAATTATAATAAAAAGTAAACAAGTTAATCAAAAAACCAATTTATTTTTTAAATATTAAAATGTTATTTTTATAAGAAAATAATTTAACACACCTGGCCTTTTCCTAATCTCACACGGGGATGCCCCGTACTACCCTCGGCGTTGAAATGTTTCACTTCTGAGTTCGAAATGGAATCAGGTGGTACCATAACACTATGATGGTCAGGTGGGTTAAATTTTATTTTTGTATTTTTAAAAAAGTTTAAAAGTCTATCATTAGTCTGTATAATAAACAAATTAAAACATCTCTGGTGTTGTAAGATTAAGCCTCTTGGGTCATTAGTACTAGTTAGCTCAACGTATTGCTACGCTTACACACCTAGCCTATCAACGTCGTAGTCTTCAACGTCCCTTCAGTAAACTTTATAAAAAAGTTTCAGGGAAGACTTATCTTGGGGTAAGTTTCGTGTTTAGATGCTTTCAGCACTTATCTTTTCCGTATGTAGCTACCGGGCAATGCCATTGGCATGACAACCCGAACACCAGTGATACGTCCACTTCGGTCCTCTCGTACTAGAAGCAGATCCCCTCAATCTTCCAACGCCCACGGCAGATAGGGACCGAACTGTCTCACGACGTTCTAAACCCAGCTCGCGTACCACTTTAAATGGCGAACAGCCATACCCTTGGGACCTGCTTCAGCCCCAGGATGTGATGAGCCGACATCGAGGTGCCAAACACCGCCGTCGATATGAACTCTTGGGCGGTATCAGCCTGTTATCCCCGGAGTACCTTTTATTTGTTGAGCGATGGCCCTTCCATACGGAAACCACCGGATCACTAAGACCTGCTTTCGCATCTGTTTGCATTATCACGCTCACAGTTAAACTGGCTTATGCCTTTACACTAACCTTACGATGTCTGACCGTAATTAGCCAATCTTTGTGCTCCTCCGTTACTCTTTGGGAGGAGACCGCCCCAGTCAAACTACCCACCAGACATTGTCTCTATACCGGATAACGGCATTAGGTTAGAACAATAACTTTTAAAGGGTGGTATTTCACAGTTGGCTCTATTTAAACTTGCGTCTAAACTTCTTTGCCTCCCACCTATTCTACACATTAAAAATCAGTGTTCAGTGTCAAGCTATAGTAAAGGTTCACGGGGTCTTTCCGTCTTGCCGCGGGTACACTGCATCTTCACAGCGATTTCAATTTCACTAAGTCTCGGGTGGAGACAGCCTGGCCATCATTACGCCATTCGTGCAGGTCGGAACTTACCCGACAAGGAATTTCGCTACCTTAGGACCGTTATAGTTACGGCCGCCGTTTACCGGGGCTTCAGTCCAGAGCTTTAGAATAATAATAACTTCTTAACCCTTTCGATTAACCTTCCGGCACCGGGCAGGCGTCACACCGTATACTTCCACTTTCATGTTTGCACAGTGCTGTGTTTTTAATAAACAGTTGCAGCCAGCTGGTATCTTCGACTAGATTCAGCTCAAAAAAGCTTGTTTTTATCACCTACATTCTAGCGTGCCTTCTCCCGAAGTTACGGCACTATTTTGCCTAGTTCCTTCACCCGAGTTCTCTTAAGCGCCTTAGTATACTCTACTTAACTACCTGTGTTGGTTTTCGGTACGATTTAACATTACCTATAGCTTAGAGGCTTTTCTTGGAAGTATGGTATTAATCACTTCATTACCGTAGTAATTCGTCATAACGCCTTAGATTAACAGATAATCGGATTTGCCTAACTATCTACTCCTACACGCTTAAACCAAGACTACCTACGCTTGGATGATCTAACCTTCTCCGTCCCCCCTTCGCAGTAATATTAAGCACAGGAATATTAACCTGTTGTCCATCGATTACGCTTTTCAGCCTCACCTTAGGTGTCGGCTTACCCTGCCCCGATTAACGTTGGACAGGAAACCTTAGTTTTTCGGCGAGCAGGTTTTTCACCTGCTTTATCGTTACTCATGTCAGCATTCGCACTTCTGATACCTCCAACTTATCTTACAATAAATCTTCATCGGCTTACAGAACGCTCCCCTACCCAATTTTAATAAACTTAAAATTGCCGCAGCTTCGGTGTATAATTTAGCCCCGTTAAATCTTCCGCGCAAGCCGACTTGACCAGTGAGCTATTACGCTTTCTTTAAATGATGGCTGCTTCTAAGCCAACATCCTGGCTGTTTGAGCCTTCTCACATCGTTTCCCACTTAATTATAACTTTGGGACCTTAGCTGGCGGTCTGGGTTGTTTCCCTTTCCACAACGAACGTTAGCACCCGCTGTGTGTCTCCCGTGATACAATTTTTTGGTATTCGGAGTTTGCATCGGTTTGGTAGACCTATACGATCCCCTATCCGAAACAGTGCTCTACCCCCAAAAATCAATTCACGAGGCGCTACCTAAATAGCTTTCGGGGAGAACCAGCTATCTCCCGGTTTGATTGGCCTTTCACCCCTAACCACAGATCATCCGCTAATTTTTCAACATTAGTCGGTTCGGTCCTCCAGTTGGTTTTACCCAACCTTCAACCTGTCCATGGCTAGATCACCGGGTTTCGGGTCTGTATCCTGCAACTAAAAAAAATCGCCTATTTAGGACTCGGTTTCCCTACGGCTCCCCTATTATGGTTAACCTTGCTACAAAATACAAGTCGCTGACCCATTATACAAAAGGTACGCAGTCACTTTTAACGTAAAATAAAAAAAGCTCCTACTGCTTGTACGTATATGATTTCAGGATCTATTTCACTCCCCTAACCGGGGTTCTTTTCGCCTTTCCCTTACGGTACTAGTTCACTATCGGTCAATCAGGAGTATTTAGCCTTAGAGGATGGTCCCCCTATCTTCAAACAAGATTTCTCGTGTCCCGTTCTACTTTTTGAGTTAGTAACAAAAAAACTTTTAATATACAGGGTTATCACCTTGTATCACTAATTTTTCCAAATTATTCTACTAAATTTTTTATGAAACTTGATCAACTCTGGGCTTTTCCCCTTTCGCTCGCCACTACTTAGGGAATCTCAATTGATTTCTTTTCCTCAAGGTACTTAGATGTTTCAGTTCTCTTGGTTTGCTTTTTTAACTTATTTTATTCAGTTAAAAATGATACAATAAATTATGTATCGGGTTTCCCCATTCGGATATCGCCGGATATAACGCATCATATCAACTAACCGACGCTTTTCGCAGATTAGCACGTCCTTCATCGCCTCTGATTGCCAAGGCATCCGTCATATACGCTTTTTTGCTTAATCTTACAACCCACAGATGTTTTAACTATAATATTTTAAAAATATTATATAAATTTGTTTATTCCGACTTTTTAAAGAGCATTATTTTTAATTTAAAAAAATTTTTAAATTAAAAATAATCGATTAATTAATTTTATTGTCCCCTAGGGGATTTGAACCCCTGTTGCCGCCGTGAAAGGGCGATGTCCTAGACCTCTAGACGAAGGGGACTAATTAACTTAGTATGTTAAAATTAACTTTTTATAATAAATTCTAACTGCTAATAGTATTAACAGAATAATGTATATTAGTCAAGTTTTTATTGCAATAAAGTAATTTATATATATTTATAATAAAAATAACATAGACACTAATAAAATTTATCAAAAAATTTTTTAATATTTCAATTCTTTACTTTAAAATATTTAACATATACTAAAAAATTATATTTAAATTATTCATTTTTCAATTTATATATAATTTGATTAATTTCTGGAAATTTATTATGCCATAATTTAAATGCATACGCTGCTTGACTCACCAACATTCCTAAACCATCCGATATACGTGTAGCTCCATGTTTCTTACACCACAATAAAAAGTAAGTCATATTATCTATTAAATAATACATATCGTAACAAAACGTTTGTGCACTAATACATGTAACTGGTATATTTGGTTTCATATTATACATACTACTAGAAGTAGCGTTAATTATTAAATCAAATACTTGAATATTATTATCTAACCAATCTATACAACAAATATTCCCTAAATTTTTAAATTTTAATACCATTTTTTCAGCATTAATTAACGTACGATTAAACACAAAAATGCTACATCCAAATGAAAGCAATTCAGGAATCACAGCATAAGCTGCTCCTCCTGCACCAATTAATAGAATATTACTAGCATGGTTAATAAATTTTAATCTTTTAAGATCATACAACAAACCTAAACCATCAGTATTATGACCTAAAATCAAATTGTTATCCATTTTTTTCAAAGTATTAACAGATCCAGAAAGTCGAGCTTGACTTGTTAATATATCTGAATATACATATGCTCTATGTTTAAAAGGTAATGTAATATTAGCTCCTTTACCAAGATTTTTAAAAAAAACTGATAAATAATCTTCTAAAGATTGAATAGGAGTATATATAGCAATATACTCTTGATATATTTTCATTTCCTTTGAAAATAAGTTATGAATAGTAGGTGACAAAGAATGTTTAATAGGATTACCAAAAACAGCATACTGGTTCATTATTATGTCATCCTAAAATAATATTTTTTTATAAAAACATCTTAAAAATTAAGATTTTATTTTTAAAAAACAACGAAACTATAACTTTTATTAAAAGATAAAACATATTAACAAAAATATTTTATACTAATTCTATATTATTAATAATAATCGTACTAAAAAACTATTACATAAAAAATATTACTTCATTAAAGTAATAAATATTACCTACAAATAACAATAAAATATTTAAATAAATTTCATATGTTATATTACTATATATATCATAAAAATGATTAAAAATATTTATAAATAATTTATACAAACCAATTAATTAACAATTTACTTATTCTAAATAATGAATAATACTTAATATATAGATATTTAATCTTCATAACGCGACAAGTTATTGATAACTAATTATTATTAACTAATAATAAAAAATATACCTATAATATAATTATATATTTATTATCAATTATTATTAATAATAAATATTGAAATATAGATATTATATAATAATAATGTAAACTCATACTTAATATTTTTTGAATAGATAACAATATATATAAATAATTATTTATATCTATAATGTACTGTTAAAAAAATAAACTAAAAATAATTACTTATTTATGTATACTCCAAATAGTACTAAAAAACATAAGTTTTTATAAACATTCATAACAAATAATATAAATTAAACACAAATTTTATTATTTATATAACATAAATATGTTAAACTTATAATTATTAAAGAACAATCATATTGTAGTAAATTTATACTTAACACTAAAAAAAAATTAACTATAACTTTATAAAATCAAACTAATAAAATATTAGTTTAAAGTTAACATTATAAACAAATAAAATAACTAAAAAATATAAAATTCTTATAAAAAAATTTTAGATTACTCATAACACAAAATATATTTTAATATTGCATATTATTCAAAAAATTATTATTTTTAATACATTATTAATAACTAACACCAAAACATTTTATGAAAAATTATATAATTTATTTAATTGTCAATAATAATGTTATTTTTTAAAAAAAAACAAAATGACTATACTAAAAATATTACAATATCCAGATGTTAGATTACGTAAAGTTGCTAAACCTGTAATTCAAATTAACAAATATATTAAAAAAGTTATTCATGACATGTTTGAAACTCTGCATTCAAAAAATGGAATTGGACTAGCAGCCACCCAAATCAACATTAATTTACAAATTATTGTAATAAATAACATTCAAAATATTCAACCATTAGTATTAATTAATCCTAAAATAAAAAAAAAAATAGGAATAGCACGTATTGAAGAAGGATGCTTATCTATACCTAGTACAAAAGCAACAATCACTAGAGCAAAAAAAATACACATATGTGCTACAAATTACAATGGTATTAACATCAAATTAGTTGCAAATTCGTTACTATCTGTTTGTATTCAACATGAAATAGATCATTTAAAGGGAATTTTATTTATTGATTATTTATCCAATTTATAAAAACATTCAATAATATAGGGATCATCAGATGTCTTTAATACCTATAAAAAAATATAAAACATCTTTAAGAATCATATTTGCGGGAACATCTAAATTTGCTGTTCAACATTTAAATGCATTATTATGTTCAAAACATCAAATAATTGCTATATTAACAAAACCTGACAGCATTTCTGGAAGAGGTAATAAAATATGTCCTTCTCCAATAAAAAGTTTTGCATTAAAAAAAAATATTATAATTATTACACCAAAATCACTACAATCATCAAAAATTAAAAAAAAAATTTACACGTTAAATGCTGATTTAATGTTAGTAGTATCCTATGGATTAATAATACCAAAATATATATTAACAATGTTTCCTTTAGGATGCATTAACATCCATGCATCATTACTACCTCGATTAAGAGGCCCATCTCCTATCGAAAGATCAATTTTAAATGGAGAAACAAAAACGGGAATTACAACTTTTATTATGAATGAATTCATTGATACTGGAGATATTATACATATATTACAATGCCCAATTAATAATAATGATACAAAAGGTAGCCTATATATAAAATTATATAAAATAGGTATTAAATGCATGTTTATTACATTATTTAAAATAATAACTAGGAAATACTCTCTAGTAAAACAAAATGACACTAATGCTACATATGCAAAAAAGATTGAAAAAAAAGAGGGTCAATTAAATTGGAATTTACCAGCTGAAACATTAAATAGAACAATTAGAGCTTTTAATCCTTACCCTACAGCATATTTTATCATTAATAATCACAAAATCAAAGTTTGGAAAGCTTCAGTGTTGAAAAATACCAAAAAATATATTCCTGGGAAAATTGTTACATTAAATAAAAAAGGTTTGCAAATAGCAACTTCTCATAATATTTTAAATATACAAAGTATACAAATGCCTGGAAAGAAAATTATTAATTCAATAGATATTTATAATGCCTACAAAAAATTGTTTATTCCATAAACATATACTTTAAAACATATAAGAAATTAATAAAAAAATTATTATTAATAATATTAATAATAATAGTTATTTATACAATAACTATTATTAGTTAATGTAATTAAAAATTACATATATATTTAAAATAATATATCAAAAAAATTAATATAATTAATTAAATTTGCTTTTTAACATTCCTACCAACTAATTGTACATATGCTATTTTAGCTTGATCTCCTTTACGATAACCACATTTTAAAATTCTAAGATATCCCCCCGGACGATCAAGAAAATGAGGTCCAATATCTTTAAATAGTTTATTCACTATAATATTATTACGAATTTTAGAAAAAATAGCTCTTCTACGTGTATTACTATCTACCTTAGAATAAGTAATTATAGGCTCTAGTACACTTCTTAATTCTTTAGCTTTCTCTAAAGTAGTTTTAATTTGTTCATGATTAAATAAAGAGCAAGCCATATTCATTAACATAGAATTAAGATGACTACTATTTCTATTCAAACGTCTACCCGATTTTTTATGACGCATATTTTATACCTTTTAATGAATCCAATAAAATAATTTATTAAAATATGGTATTACTAAAACCTGTTAAACAATATAATTGTTACTCTTCTACAAGATTAATAGGAGGCCAATTTTTTATTTTAGTACCCAATGACAGATTGCGGCTAGCTAAAATGTCTTTGATTTCTGTTAAAGACTTTTTACCTAAATTTGGAGTTCTTAGTAATTCTACTTCAGTTTTTTGAATTAAATCACCTATATAATGAATAGATTCTGCTTTCAAACAATTAGCTGAACGTACTGTAAGTTCTAAATCATCCACTGGTCGTAACAATATAGGTTCAAATTCTGGTTTTTCTTCCTTAACTTCAGGGGTGCGTACGTCTTTTAAATCAACAAATGCTTCAAGTTGCTCTGATAAAATAGTAGCAGCTTGCCTAATAGATTCTTCTGGATCTATAGTACCATTAGTTTCTACATGTATAATAAGTTTATCTAAGTCCGTTCGCTGTTCTACTCTAGCTGCCTCAACATTATAACTAATACGTTTTATAGGAGAGTACCAAGCGTCTACCATTAAAATCCCTATTTTATTTTCATCTTTAATTATACTTGTTCTAGACGCAGCGGAAACATATCCTCTTCCTCTTTGCACTTTAATTCTCATATTAATATTAGTATTGTCACATGTTATATTACAAATGAGATGATCTAAATGTAGAATATCAACATCTCCATCATGCATCAAATCTGCAGCAACTACAGGACCTTTAACTGATTTATTTAACGTTAAAATTGCTTCATTTTTTCCATGTATCCTTATTGCTAATCCTTTTAAATTTAATAAAATTTCTAAAATATCTTCTTGAATACCTTCTTTTGTACTGTATTCATGTAATATTCCTTTAATTTCTACTTCTGTAACAGCACATCCTAAAATAGACGACAATAATATACGCCGAAGTGAATTTCCTAAAGTATGTCCAAATCCTCTCTCTAAAGGTTCTAACGTAACTATAGATTGAGTAGCACTAAGTTGTTTAATATTTACTAATCTTGGCTTTAAAAGATCTATTACAGCACCTTGCATTTTTCCCTCTTTCAAACATTTATATTACTTCGAGTATAACTCTACTATTAAGTGTTCATTAATTTCAGAAGGTAAATCTTCTCTATTTGGTGAATGTTTAAAAATTCCTTTCATCGAAGGAATATCTACTTCTACCCATATTGGTTTTTCACGTTGCCCTGATAATTCTAAAGATGCTTTAATACGTGATTGTGTTTTAGCATGTTCATGAATAGAAATAACATCGTTAGCATAAACTTGATAAGAAGGTATATTCACAACATTGTTATTAACAATAATACATTTATGACTAACTAATTGTCTAGATTCTAATCTAGTACTTCCAAAACCCATACGATATACTACATTGTCTAATCTATTTTCTAATAATTGTAACAAATTTTCTCCAGTATTTCCTTTATGGGCAGCTGCTTTTTTATAGTAATTCCTAAATTGACGCTCTAAAACAGAATATAATCTTTTTACTTTTTGTTTTTCTCTAAGTTGCAAAGCATAATCTGATAATCGAAATTTCCTTAAACCATGCTGTCCCGGAGGATTAGAAATCTTACATTTTGAATCTATAGTTTGCAATCCTGATTTTAAAAATAAATCAGTACCTTCTCTACGACTAAGCTTCAATTTTGGTCCTAAATATTTCGCCATTAATTTTTCCTTTTTTTATAATTTTAATATTTTAAATTATACCCGTCTTTTTTTAGGAGGTCGGCATCCATTATGTGGAATTGGTGTAACATCAGTAATATTAGTAATTTTAAAACCGAAAGAATTTAAAGCTCTTATAGTAGACTCTCTACCTGGACCAGGTCCTTTAACCATAACTTCTAAATTTTTTATTCCATATCCTTTAACAGATTCAGCACATTTTTCTGCCGCTATTTGAGCTGCAAAAGGAGTAGATTTACGAGATCCTCTAAAACCTGATCCTCCAGAAGTAGCCCATCCTAACGTATTACCTTGACGATCCGTTATAGTAACAATAGTATTGTTAAAAGAAGCATGTACATGAGCTATACCATCTAAAATTTGTCTTTTAATATTTTTTTTTTTAGAACGAATATGTAATTTTCCCATAATTTTTAAAAATCCCAATTATTTTTTTATTGGTTTGCGTGGACCTTTACAAGTCCTAGCGTTAGTTTTAGTCCTCTGACCTCTTACCGGCAATTTTTTTCTATGCCTAATTCCTCTATAACAGCCAAGGTCTATTAAACGTTTTATATGTAACGTTTTTTCCCTTCTTAAGTCACCTTCTACTATAAATTCAGAAATTTTGATTCTCAATAATTCTATTTGCTTTTTAGTTAATTGTTTAATTTTAATATTTTCACAAATTTTCAGAGATAAACAAATAAATTTAGCTCTCGATCTACCTATACCATATATAGAATTTAAAGCAATATATGCATACTTATCATCAGGAACATTAATACCTGCAATACGAATCATTCAAATACACCTATTTGTAATAATACAATTATAATATCATTAATAAATACTAATGAAAACACTCCAAAAGTTATAGCATTAAAAAACTATTCCATACAATCCTATTACTAATTAAAATAAATAAAACAGTAAATTAACCCTGTCGTTGCTTATGCTTAGGATCCATACTGCATACTATTTTTATAACATTTTTTCTACGTACAACTTTACAAGATTTACACAATCTTTTTACGGAAGCCTTTACTTTCATTTTATGCTCTTTAAACTACCTTAGTTAATATTAATTAATAAATTAGTCTTTTATAAAATTTAAATTAGATTTTTTTAACATACTTTTATATCTATTAGACAACGCTAACGTTTGAAGATGATTAATAAAATCAATAATTACAACAACAACAATTAATAAAGACGTACCTCCAAAATAAAAAGATACTTTTAAAAAAGTTCTCATTAATTCCGGAATTAAACAAATAAAAACTATGTAAACAGAACCTATTAATGTTAATCTCATTATTATTTTACTAACATACCTTGAAGTTTGTTCTCCAGGTCTGATACCTGGAATAAAAGCACCTGATTTTTTTAAATTGTCAGACGTTTCTCTAACATTAAATACTAAACCTGTGTAAATAAAACAAAACAGAAAAATAGAAATACTGTATACTAATAAATATATACAAGAATTAGGTCGAAAATATTCTGAAATAATTAATGCAAAACTCCAATGTTTTCCTATCCCAAACCAAGTTAACATAGTTGCTGGAAACAATACAACACTAGAAGCAAATATAGCAGGAATTACACCAGCAATATTTACTTTTAATGGCAAATGAGTATTTTGTACTGCATATAATTTACGACCTTTTTGTTGCTTACCATAATGAATAGTAATTTTACGTTGACTTTTTTCAACAAAAACAACTAGATATGTAATTACAAATATTAATAATATTACTATCATAAAAAATAAAAAACTTAAACAACTCTGATTTAATTGATTTATTGTGTATAAAATAGAACTTGGAATACTAGAAATAATGCCAGTAAATATAATCAAAGAAATACCATTTCCAACACCATAGTCTGTTATTAATTCCCCCAACCACATTAAAAATATAGTACCAGTAACTAAACTAAACATAGCTGTCAGATAAAAATAACAATTTTTTTCTATAACTAAATGATTTATTCCAGGTATATTAGGTAATCCAACTACAAATCCTATAGATTGAATAGTTGCTAATAGTAATGTTAAATATCTAATATACCGATTTAATTTACGTTGTCCTGAATCACCTTCTTTTTTAATATCCGAAAAGTAAGGTACTATTAATGTTAATAATTGCACAATGATAGATGAAGATATATAAGGCATAATTCCTAAAGAAAATATAGAAGCCCGGTTTAATGCTCCACCTGAAAACATATTTAACATTTCAAGTATAGTGCCATTATTTCTATGAAAAAATTTAGAAAGCACTGTAGTATCTATACCAGGAATAGGTATACATGATCCTATCCTAAAAATTAAAATTGAAAATACTACAAAAAAAATTTTTTTTTGAATAATATTAAATTCTATATTCAATTTTTTAAAACCAAATCCTATTGTCTTAACCATAATTATAATTTATTCCTCAATAGTACCACCTGCAATTTTTATTGCTCTATATGAATTTTTTGTTAACTTTAATCCTTGTATAGTTACAATTCGATTTATATTTTTGTCAAAAATTATTTTTACTTTTTTAGCTCTTTTAGGAACTAAATTTTTTAATTTTAAAGAACTCAAATTTACTATATTATCAGACAACGATAAAATTTTTGATAATTTAATTTCAAATGTTTCATCTTTACGATAAGGATGAAAACCAAACTTAGGTAATCTACGATGCAAAGGCATCTGACCTCCTTCGAAACCACGATGTATAACACATCCAGACCTAGACTTTTGACCTTTATGCCCTCTACCAGAAGTTTTTCCAAAACCAGAACCTATACCTCTTCCTAATCTCTTAAATTTTTTGATAGCTCCTTTATTAGGACGAATATTATTTAATAACATTATTGTGCCTTATTAACCTTTAACATATATGAAATATGATTTATCATACCTCTGTTAGCAATATTATCTTTTTTAAGAATTGTATGTCCTATTTTACGCAAACCAAGTGTACTTAAAATTAATTTATGTTTAGGTAAAATACCTATAGAACTTTTAATTTGAGTAATGTGAACATATTTTTTATCCATTATTCATATTTCCAATAATATCACGAATATTTTTATTTCTTTTTTTTGCTATATTTTTAGGAGACCTCATACTTTTTAATCCATTTATAGTGGCTCTAACTACATTAATAGGATTCGTAGAGCCATAAGTTTTAGCTAATACATTATAAATTCCAGCAACTTCTAAAACAGAACGCATTGCCCCTCCTGCAATAATACCTGTACCTTCAAAAGCCGGCTTCATAAAAATAGACGATCCAGTATGTGTTCCTTTTAAAGAATGCTGTAAAGTTTTATTATTTAATACAATATGAATCATGTTACGACGAGCTTTTTCCATAGCTTTCTGAATAGCTGATGGAACTTCTCGCGCTTTACCGTATCCAAAACCAACTTTCCCTTTTCCATTACCTACAACTGTAAGAGCTGTAAAAGAGAATATTCTTCCCCCTTTAACAGTTTTAGAAACACGATTTACAGATATTAATTTTTCTTTTAACTCAACTGTTATATTTTTATCAAAATACGCCATATTATTATTTTTTTATGCCTCAAAAAATTAATCCAAATTTACGAGCAGCATTAGCTAACTCTAATACACGCCCATGATATTTAAATCCAGAACGATCAAAAGATATTTTGCTAACACCTTTTTTTACAGCTCTTTTTGCAATAAATTCTCCTACTACACCAGCTGCTATCTTATTACCAGTATATTTCACTTTAGTTGATATAACTTTTTCTAAAGTTGAAGCAACAGCTATAATTTTAAGAGAATCAGGAGATACTATTTGAGCATACATATGTCGAGATGTTTTATGAATAACTAACCGAATAGCATTTAATCTATATAAATGACGTCTAATACGTAAAGCTCTACGTAATCGAGAAGATTTTTTATTATTTTTTACAAACATAATTATTTTTTCTTAGCCTCTTTTATACGTATAAATTCATGTTCATATCTAATTCCTTTTCCTTTATACGGTTCCGGTTTACGATATGACCTTATGTCTGCAGCAACTTGTCCTAATAACTGCTTATTAGCACCTTTTAATACTAGCTCTGTTTGAGTCAATACTTCTGCAAAAATACCAATAGGTAATTTATATATAATCGGATGAGAAAATCCTAAAGACATATTCAATATATTATTACAATCTAATGTTATACGATAACCCACTCCAGAAAAAATTAGCTTTTTAGAAAAACCTACTGTCACCCCAGTAATCATAGATTGTATTAATGATCGAGCAGTCCCAGCTTGCATCCAAGAACTAATGTATTGAGATCGGCCTTTAAATGTTAATATATTATTTAAATAATTAATTTTTACGTAATCATTAACAATATAACTTAATTCTCCGTTAATACCTTTAATAATAATTTTTTGATTGCACAAAATAACTTGAACATTAATAGGAACAATAATCACACGTTTAGCTATTCTAGACATTTATCCCTACCTTAGGCTAAGATACATAACAAATAACTTCTCCACCAATACATAATTTACGAGCATGATGATCGGTAATAACTCCCTTAGAAGTAGAAAGTATAGCAACACCCATACCTGCCATAACTTTAGGCAAATTATTTCTTTTCTTATACACTCTTAAACTAGGGCGGCTAATTCTTTTAATATTTTCTATAACTGGTTTCCCAGAAAAATATTTTAAATACAATATTAATTGTAGTTTTAACTTACCACATATTTTATAATTTAAAATATACCCTTCTTCTTTTAAGACACGACTAATAGCTATTTTAAACCTAGAAGAAGGCATAGTTACCATAATTTTATTAGAAATTTGACTATTTCTAATACGAGTTAACATATCACTAATAGGGTCTTGCATACTCATGTTTAAAACCTCAATAAAACAATTATACATTTATTATTGTCAATAATTAATTATGTTACCAACTTGATTTTTTTAATCCAGGTATTTCACCTCTCATAGCTGACTCCCTTAACTTCATCCTACTTAATCCAAATTTTCTTAAAAAAGCATGAGGACGACCTGTCTGTAAACATCTATTTCTTTGACGAGAAGGACTTGAATCGCGAGGAAAAGTTTGCAACTTTAAAACCGCTTCCCATCTTTGTTTTTCTGAACTTTTCATATCAGATATAATTAATTTTAAATTCTTCCGTTTTTCAGAAAATTTTTTAACTAAAATGTTACGCTTTAATTCTCTAGCCTTGATAGATTCTTTTGCCATTGTACTATCCTCGTGTATTTTTACGAAAAGGAAAATTAAAAGCTGCAAGTAACGCTAAAGCCTCTTTATCAGAATTTGCAGTAGTTGTGATTGTTATATCTAAACCACGAATACGATCCACCGTATCATAATTTATCTCTGGAAAAATAATTTGTTCACGTACGCCAATACTATAATTTCCAAATCCATCAAAAGATTTTTTAGAAAAACCCCTAAAATCTCGTATTCTAGGGATCACAATAACAATTAATTTCTTTAAAAAATCCCATTTTCTTCTTCCTCTTAAAGTAACTTTACAACCTATAGGATAATTTTTCCTAATTTTAAAACTAGCAATAGATTTTTTAACTTTAGTCACATATGGTTTTTGACCAGAAATTAATGTTAAATCTGAAACTGCATGTTGTAAACTTTTTTTATCACTAACGGCAGCACCTACACCCATATTTAAAGTAATTTTATTAAAATTAGGTACTTGCATTACAGAAGTATAATTAAATTTTTTTTTCAATTGATTAATCACTGTACTGTTATAGTAATCATATAAATTAATCATTATAATTAATATATCCTCGTTTAATAATACTATATTATACTACTTGATTATTAGATTTATAAAACCTAACCTTTTTCCCATCTAAAAAATTAAACTTTATTCGATCAGGTTTATTAGTTTTTTTATTTAATATTTTTACATTAGATACATGTATTGGTAATTCTTTTGTTATAATTCCTCCAGGTTGATTTTTATCTGGTATAGATTTCTGATGTTTTTTTACCACATTAATATTTTTTACTATGATTTTATCTACAGATACAACGTTTTGTACAATACCTATCTCTCCTTTATATTTCCCTGTGATAACTACAACTGAATCATTTTTTCGTATTTTACGAGCCATAATATTTTCCTCGTTAAAGTACTTCTGGTGCTAAAGAAATAATTTTCATAAATTTATCTGTTCTAAGTTCTCGAGTTACTGGACCAAAAATTCGACTACCTACAGGAATTCCATTATTATTAATAATAACGCAAGAATTAGTATCAAACCTAATTAACGAACCATCACTACGACGAACTCCTTTTTTAGTGCGAACTATTACTGCTTTTAAAACATCACCTTTTTTAACTTTACTTCTAGGTATAGCTTCTTTAACAGTAATTTTAATAACATCTCCAATTCTTGCATAACGCCGCTTTGATCCTCCTAAAACTTTAATGCACATGGCTAAGCGTGCACCAGAATTGTCAGCTACATGTAAAATTGTTTGTTCTTGAATCATATAATTGTTACCTCATTCAAAAATAAAAAAATATTATTATAATAATTCTAAATTTTTTTTAACAATTTTTAATAATATCCACGATTTAGTCTTAGAAATTGGTTTACATTCTGATATTTCTACGATATCTCCTATGTTACATTTATTATCTTGATCATGAACATGTAATTTAGTTGTACGTTTAACAAACTTACCATAAAATTTATGTTTAACTAATCTTTCTACACATACTACCGCTGACTTGTCCATTTTGTTACTACTGACGCAACCCTTTAATATTTTAATTTTTTTTAACATTTTTTTAAAATCTCACTTTCTTTTAATATTGTTTTAATCCTTGCAATATTTTTTCTTACCAAATTTAATAAATGGGATTGATTAAGTTTTCCAGAAACTTTTTTAATGCGAAGATTAAACTGTTCCTTTAATAATCCTAATAATTCAATTTTAAGTTGTTGATTTTTCTTTTTTCTTAAATAATTTAATTTCATTAATAATCCTTTTTATCTAATACTGTTTTTTGTAACAAAAATAGTTTTTATAGGAAGCTTTGATGATGCTAGTTTAAAAGCAAATTTAGATTCTTGTTCTGAAATACCATCAATTTCAAATAACATTTTTCCAGGTTGTATTAAAGCTACCCAATATTCAACATTTCCTTTACCTTTACCCATACGTACTTCTAGAGGTTTTTGTGTAATTGGTTTATCTGGAAAAATTCGTATCCACATTTTTCCCTGTCGTTTTACTGCCCGAGTAATCGTTCTTCTCGCTGATTCAATTTGACGAGCTGTTAATCTACCTCTATTAATAGCCCTTAGTCCAAAAGACCCAAAAACAATATGACTATCGATAGAAAGACCTCTATTACGACCTTTATGCATTTTACGAAATTTTGTACGTTTCGGCTGTAACATTAATGGTTATTCCTTATATTTTCGCATTCTTCGATATTGTTTTTTTGCATGTACTACTTTCTTTTCTAACGTTATTATCGATTTCATACCTCCTAATATTTCTCCTTTAAAAATCCAAACTTTAACTCCTATAATTCCATAAGTAGTTTTTGCTTCTGAAACATTATATTCAATATTAGCTCTTAATGTATGTAATGGAACTCTTCCTTCACGATACCATTCTTTACGTGCTATTTCAGCACCTCCTAAACGACCACTAACTTCTACTTTAATACCTTTAGCTCCTTGACGCATAGAATTTTGTACAGCTCTTTTCATAGCTCTACGAAACATTACTCTTCTTTCTAGTTGAGAACTAATATTATTAGCTACTAATTTAGCATCTAATTCTGGCTTTTTTACTTCAGAAATATTAACTTGAGTAGGAACTCCAGTAATCTTAAAAATAGACATTCGCAATTTTTCTACATCTTCCCCTTTTTTACCAATAACTATTCCAGGGCGAGCAGTATAAATAGTTACCTTAATGCTCTTAGCTGGTCTTTCAATTAATATTTTAGATACTGAAGCCTTTAACAATTTTTTCATTAAAAACTTACGAACTTGAAAATCACTAAATAAATTACTAGCAAAATCTTTTTTATTAGCAAACCATATAGAATTCCAATTTTTAACAATACCTAAACG
Source organism: Buchnera aphidicola (Nipponaphis monzeni) (assembly GCF_006741185.1). Classification (NCBI taxonomy): domain Bacteria; kingdom Pseudomonadati; phylum Pseudomonadota; class Gammaproteobacteria; order Enterobacterales; family Erwiniaceae; genus Buchnera; species Buchnera aphidicola. The sequence continues at coordinate 517,805 of NZ_AP019379.1, forward strand.
CATGCCGTTAGGATGAACTTTTTGACCCATATTAAGTAATCTCCAAATTTTAAGAATCAGAAACAATAACAGTAATATGACTACTTCTTTTTAAAATACGATCCGCACGTCCTTTAGCTCTTGGCATTGTTCTTTTCATACTTGGACCTTCATCTACAAAAATCTTAGTAATTTTTAAAGTACTTAAATCCATATTTTTATTATGCTCAGCATTTGAAATAGCAGAATCTAACACTTTTTTTATTAACATAGATGCTTTTTTATTACTAAAATTTAAAATATCTTGAGCAACGGATATTTTTTTACCTCTAATTAAATTAGCTACTAATCGAACTTTTTGAGCAGAAGAACGTGCTTTTTTATATTGAGCAAAAGATTCCATTTATAACCACCTGTTATAATTCAAAATTTACTATATATTTTAATTAATTAAAGACTAACGTTGCTTAATTTTTTTATCAGTAGAATGACCTCTATATGTCCTAGTAATAGCAAATTCTCCTAATTTATGACCTACCATTTCTTCAGTAATAAATATAGGTATATGTTGACGACCATTATGAACAGATATTGTTATACCTATCATATTAGGAAAAATAGTTGAACGTCTAGACCAAGTTTTTAAAGGTTTCTTACTTTTTAATTTTATTGTTTTTTTCACTTTGTTTAACAAACTTAAATCTATAAAAGGTCCTTTTTTAAGAGAACGTGGCATAAATGATCCTCTTTTAATAATTATTTAGTACGTTGACGTATAATAAACTTACTTGTTCTTTTATTTTTTCTAGTTTTTTTACCTTTGGTTTGTACCCCCCAAGGAGTTACAGGGTGTTTTCCAAAATTTCTTCCCTCCCCGCCTCCATGAGGATGATCGACAGGATTCATAGCTGTCCCTCTAACAGTAGGTCTGATACCTATCCATCGAGCAGCACCTGCTTTTCCTAAAACTTTTAACATATATTCAGAATTCCCTACTTCTCCTATAGTAGCCCTACAATTTGATAATACTCTTCGAGTTTCTCCTGAACGTAATCTAAGCGTTACGTAACTATTATCTTTTGCTAAAAGATGCGCGTAACTTCCAGCTGAACGAGCAAGTTGTCCACCTTTTCCTGGTTTCATTTCAACGTTATGAATAATAGTTCCTATAGGTATATTATTCATAGGCATAGCATTACCTATTTTTATTTCTGATTTAACTCCTGAAGATAAGTTATCTCCTACATTTATCCCTTTAGGAGCTAAAATATAGTTTCTCAAACCATCTTTATACAAAATTAAAACTATATTAGCTGATCGATTAGGATCATATTCTATTTTTTCTACCACAGCAGGTATATCATCTTTAATTCTCCTAAAGTCAATTACTCTATAAAATCTTTTATGTCCTCCTCCAATATGTCGAGTAGTTATACGTCCTTGATTATTTCTTCCTCCAGTCTTTTTATTCTTTTGTAATAAAGTTCCAAATGATTTACCTTTATATAACATAGAATTCACAACTTTTACTACATGACGTCTACCAGGAGATGTTGGTTTACATTTTATTACAGCCATTGTTGATCCTTATACTATTTTTGAATACCTAAAAAATTTAATCTTTGACCTTCCTTTAAAGTTACATATGCTTTCTTCCAATCAGATTTATGACTTATTCGACCAGTACTTAAACGCTTATTTTTACCTTTAATAACTAAAATATTAACTTTCTTTACAGTTACTGAAAACAACTTTTTAATAGCTGTCTTTATTGCAAATTTAGTAGAATTTTTAGCTACCTTTAATACAACGACATTACATTTTTCTACCGCTAAAGACGACTTCTCTGAAATATGAGGCGCTAATATTATTTTAAAAATGTTACCTTCAAAAATCATGTTAACATTTCCTCAATTTTTTTAATTGATTGTACAGTACAAACAATTTGCTTAAAAGTAATAAGACTTACAGGATTAATGTAACGAATTTCTTGAACACACACTTTATGTAAATTTCTTGATGCTAAATACAAATTTTTATTTAAATTACTAGTTAAAATTAGAGCTTCTTTAAATTCTATACTGTTTAATTTTTTTATCAACATCCGAGTTTTAGGCATATCTATATAAAAATCTTTAAATACCACTAAACGATTCGTACGAATTAATTCAGAGAAAATACTTTTTAAAGCTCCTTTATACATTTTTTTATTAACTTTTTGACAATAATTACGAGGTTTAGCTGCAAAAGTAACCCCTCCAGAACGCCAAATCGGACTCCTAATCGAACCTACTCTAGCTCGACCAGTACCTTTTTGACGCCAAGGTTTTCTTCCAGAACCAGATACTTCTGAACGATTTTTTTGAGCTTTACTCCCTTGACGGCTTGCATTTGAATAAGCGGTAATAACCTGATGAATTAATCCTTCGTTGAAACTAGTATTAAAAATTATATCAGAAATAGTAACTAATTTAGTTTTATCATCTTTAAGTACCATTTGCATACTATACTTGCCCCTCACTTCTTGATAGCTGGTTTTATAATAAGACTACTATTATTTACACCTGGAGTTGATCCTTTTATTAAAAGCAATTTTTTTATTTTATCTATTTCAACAATGTTAAGATTTTGAATAGTAATCTTATCATTTCCTAAATGACCAGCCATTTTTTTACCTTTAAATACTCTACCAGGAGTTTGATTTTGACCAATAGATCCAGGAACTCTATGTGATAAAGAATTACCATGACTAGCATCTTGTGTTTTAAAATTCCAACGCTTAACAGTCCCACAAAAACCTTTACCTTTTGATGTACCTGTAACGTCTACTTTTTTAATATTATCTAAACTATCGAGAGTAACAACTTCTCCTATTTTAAAATTTTTTATTTTAGATACTCTAAATTCCCATAATCCTACACCAGGTGTAACACCAGATTTTAAAAAATGTCCTATTTCTGACTTATTTAACTTCTTACTTTTTTTTATACCTGTAGTAAGTTGTACTGCTTCATATCGATCAGTTTGTATAGTTTTAATCTGAGTGATCCAATTATCTTGAATCTCAATTATAGTTACTGGTACAGATATTCCCTCTTTGGTAAATAATCGAGTCATACCTATTTTTTTGCCAATTATACCTATCATTAAATTAAAATCCTTAAAAATTTTGTTACTAATTTATCCCAAACTAATTTGTACATCTACACCAGCAGCTAAATCTAATCTCATTAAAGCATCTACAGTTTTTTCTGTAGGTTCTACAATATCTATAAGTCTTTTATGTGTTCTAATTTCATACTGATCACGAGCATCTTTATTAACATGTGGAGAAACTAAAATAGTAAAACGTTCTTTTCTAGTAGGAAGTGGAATAGGACCTCTTACTTGAGCCCCAGTTCTTTTAGCGGTTTCAACTATCTCTGTAGTTGATTGATCAATTAATCTATGATCAAATGCTTTTAAACGAATACGTATCCTTTGGTTCTGCATAAGGTCAGAACTCCATATGTACAAACTAAAAAATATATTATTAACATTAATTAACGACAATAATTTTTTTAGTAATGTGTGTGTAACCCCTATATAAGGATTATTATAATTTAATTTACATTCAATTAAATGCATTAATTGTCAAATTTATAATTAAACATGATTTAAAAAAATCTCTTCATACTTGTTTATATAAACAATAATCTATTTTAAAACGTTTAATTATATTATTTATATCTATAATTATATGCATTTTATTTGAACAAAGTTTTTTTTAAAAAAAATAGAAATTAAAAATTAAAAATTATTCTATAAATAACAAATTAATGATTAAATAATTTTTTAAACATCTCTTATTATATCAAAAATGTTTTTTAAAAACCAGACAATATGATTAAAAAAATCAAGAAAAGAGTGTGCAATCTCTCTTCTTGATAAGCTACTTTAATTACTAAAAAACATTTAGACATTGCTTAAACAATAATTAATTAATAATTTTAGAAACTACTCCTGCTCCTACAGTTTTTCCACCTTCTCTGATAGCAAATCTTAAACCCTCATTCATTGCAATAGGATGTATTAAAGTAACAAGTACTTCTATGTTATCTCCCGGCATAACCATTTCTATCGAATCTGGCAACTTAATAGAACCAGTTACATCTGTTGTACGGAAATAAAATTGAGGTCTGTACCCTTTAAAAAATGGAGTATGACGACCTCCTTCTTCTTTTGATAATACATATACTTTTGATTCAAACGTTGTATGAGGACTAATACTTCCAGGTTTTGACAAAACTTGCCCTCGTTCTATTTCATCACGTTTCGTACCTCTTAATAATATTCCTACATTTTCTCCAGCTCTACCTTCATCTAATAACTTTCTAAACATTTCTACACCAGTACAAATTGTTTTTACAGTAGGCTTTATACCTACGATTTCTACTTCTTCTCCGACCTTTATAATTCCTCTTTCTACTCTACCAGTAACTACCGTACCTCTACCGGAAATCGAAAAAACGTCTTCTATAGGTAATAAAAAAGGCTGATTAATTTTTCTTTTAGGTTCAGGTATATAAGTATCTAATGCGTTTGATAAATCTATTATTTTATCTTCCCATTCTTTACTACCTTCTAAAGCCTTTAAAGCAGAACCTCTAATTATAGGTGTTTTTTCTCCAGGAAAATCATATTGAGTTAATAAATCTCTAATTTCCATTTCTACTAATTCAAGAAGTTCTTCATCATTAACCATATCGCATTTATTAAGAAATACTACAATATAAGGAACTCCTACTTGACGCCCCAATAAAATATGTTCTCTTGTTTGAGGCATTGGACCATCTGTTGCTGCTACCACTAAAATTGCTCCATCCATCTGCGCTGCTCCAGTAATCATATTCTTTATGTAATCTGCATGACCCGGGCAATCAACATGAGCATAATGTCTCATAGAAGTATCATACTCTACATGAGAAGTATTAATTGTAATCCCTCTTGCTTTTTCTTCTGGTGCATTATCTATTTGATCAAAAGCACGAGCAGATCCTCCATATTTTTTTGCTAGTACAGTTGTAATTGCAGATGTTAAAGTAGTTTTTCCATGGTCAACATGCCCAATAGTACCTACATTTATATGTGGTTTTGAACGTTCAAATTTTTTTTTAGACACTACAATTATCCTTAATAATGTTAAATTAATATTGATTATTAATACAAAATATATAATATAATACAACAAAAAATTTTTATATAATCATAAATTACAATTTATCTCTTGTCTCAATAATTATTTCCGATATATTTTTAGGTGCTTCTAAATATTCCATAAACTCCATTGAATATGATGCTCTTCCTTGAGTTTGTGACCTTAAATCAGTCGCATAACCAAACATTTCAGATAATGGTACTTTAGCAAAAATATTTTTTTTGTTTAATACATCTATCATATTTTCAATAATACCTCTTCTACGATTTAAATCCCCAATTACTTCTCCCATATAATTGTCTGGAGTTTCTATTTCAACTTTCATAATAGGTTCTAATAAAATAGGATTAGCTTGCTTAAAAGCTTTTTTAAAAGCTAGTGAAGCTGCTAATTTAAAAGCAATCTCAGATGAATCAACATCATGATAAGACCCAAAATGCAATCGTACCCCAACGTTCATTACTGGATACCCTGCGAAGGGACCACATTTCAATTGCTCTTGAATACTTTTGTCAATTGCTGAAATATATTCTCCTGGTATTACACCACCTTTAATATCATTAACAAAAGTATAACTACCCTCACCAGAAATTAGCGGAAATAAATCAATTACTACATGTCCATATTGTCCTCTACCACCAGATTGTTTAATATACTTACCTTCTACTTCTTTTACTGAATTACGAATGGTTTCTCTATAAGCTACTTGTGGTTTTCCTATATTAGCATCTATACTAAATTCTCTTTTCATTCTATCTATAATAATTTCTAAATGTAATTCTCCCATTCCAGCTACAATCGTTTGATTAGACTCTTGATCTGTCCATACTCGAAAGGAAGGATCTTCTTTCGCTAAACGATTTAAAGCAACGCCCATTCTTTCTTGATCAATTTTTGTCTTAGGTTCAATAGCTATTGATATTACAGGATCAGGAAAATCCATACGTTCTAAAACAATAGGAAATTTACAATCACATAACGTATCTCCAGTCGTAACATTTTTTAAACCAATAGCAGCAGCTATATCTCCAGCATATACTTCTTTTATTTCTTCTCTCTTGTTAGCATGCATTTGCACAATTCGTCCTAATCGTTCACGTTGACACTTAACAGAATTTAAAATAGTATCTCCTGAATTAATAACCCCAGAATATACTCTAAAAAAAGTTAAATTACCTACAAAAGAATCTGTAGCAATTTTAAAAGCTAACGCAGAAAATGGTTCTCGATCGTAAGCTTTACGAATAGCTATTGTCTTTGAAGAATCATTTAATGTTCCCTGTATCGATGGAATATCAAGAGGAGATGGCAAATAATCTACAATAGCATCTAACAATGTTTGAATCCCTTTATTTTTGAAAGCAGATCCACATGTTACAATTAAAACTTCATTATTTAATACTTTTTTTCTTAACTCTAATTTTATGTCTTTTTCAGAGATTTTTACTCCTAATAAATATTTCTCCATAATTTCATCATTTGATTCAGCAACACATTCTAATAAATTTTGATACCACTCTTCAGCAATTTTTAATAAATGAGAAGGTATTTCTGTATACTTAAATGTAACGCCTTGATCTCCATCATTCCATACTATAGCTTTCATTTTTACTAAATCTATAATTCCAGAAAAACTATCTTCTGATCCAATAGATAATTGAATAGGTATGGGAAGAACTCCTAAACGAGACTTTAATTCTTGTACTACTTTCAAATAATTAGCACCCATTCGATCCATTTTATTAATAAATGCTATCCTTGGTACATGATATTTATTAGCTTGTTTCCAAACAGTTTCCGATTGAGGTTGTACTCCCCCAACTGCACAATATACCATTACTACTCCATCTAAAACTCTCATAGACCGTTCTACTTCTATAGTAAAATCAACATGTCCAGGTGTATCTATAATATTAATACGGTGTGGAAGAAATTGATTAAACATACCAGACCAAAATGTTGTTGTCGCTGCCGATGTAATAGTAATTCCTCTTTCTTGCTCCTGCTCCATCCAATCCATTGTTGCTGCACCATCATGTACTTCTCCTAATTTATGATTTACTCCAGTATAAAATAAAATACGCTCCGTAGTAGTAGTTTTACCTGCATCAATATGAGCGCTTATGCCAATATTCCGATAATTTATAATAGGTGTTATTCGAGCCATATTACTTCTCTAAGTTAAATATTGAATATAAATCGTGTATGTAATAAACTTGTCAATAAAAATATTTTATTAAATCGTGAGTTTATTTACATATAACAACAAATTAATCCATCTATTTTACCAACGATAATGTGCAAACGCTTTATTAGCTTCTGCCATACGATGAACTTCTTCTCTTTTTTTAACAGCCAACCCTTTATTTTCTGAAGCATCATATAATTCATTTAATAACCTAATCGCCATAGATTTATCACTACGTTTTCGAGCTGCCACAATTATCCATCGCATAGCCAATGCATTTCTTCTAATAGGTCGAACTTCTACTGGCACTTGATAAGTAGACCCACCTACTCTACGAGATTTTACTTCTACTGTTGGTCGTACATTATCCAATGCAATATTAAAAGCTTCTAATGGATTTTTACCTGTTTTATTCGAAAGTTTTTCTAAAGCAGAATAAACTATTACTTCTGCAATAGATTTTTTTCCATTTACCATTAATATATTTATAAATTTTGCTAAAATGTCAGAGACAAATTTAGGATCAGGCAAAATTTTTCGACTTCCAATTATACGTCTACGAGGCATTTGTCTTTCCTTAAATAAAAATATTCACATAATTTAATAAATAATGTGACATTTATATATATTTATTTTATAATAAAAAATTAATTAATTTTTTTAAGATCTAACTTTTTTTACACCATATTTAGATCTACCATTTTTGCGATCTTTAACACCTGCACAATCTAAAGATCCTCTAATAACATGATATCTCACTCCAGGCAAATCTTTTACTCTTCCTCCTCTTATTAAAATTACAGAATGTTCTTGTAAATTATGCCCTTCTCCTCCAATATACGAAGTAACCTCAAATCCATTTGTTAAGCGTACTCTACAAACTTTCCTAAGAGCTGAATTAGGTTTTTTAGGAGTTGTTGTATACACTTTAATACACACTCCTCTTTTTTGAGGACATGACTCTAGTGCAGGAACACTACTTTTAATTATTTTTTTTATGCGTGATTTTCTAACTAATTGATTAATAGTGGACATATTTTAACCTTTTTTATACTTTTATTTACTACAGTATCATAAAAGTTTCTAAAATTGATATTCTATATTTAATAAATAAAATGACTAATTAGTTCACAATATACAATAAATAAAAAAATACTTTTATATAAAAAAATTATTAATAACATATTTTGTTATCGCTACAAAAATGACACCATGCACTACCACGTTATTTGTTTAGTATGTTTAACCGTTAATTCTATAAATTCTGAATATCTAACAATTATAAAAAGATTTGACAATTGTTTAATTAACCCACGTGCAGAAATATCTTCATATAAAACATATAAATTAACAGAATATTTTACTATTTGCTTTAAATAAACGTTATTGTTTAAAGATAATAACACTCCATCTTGAATAGTTAACACATCATCCGATGAGTTAATAGTTAAAAATAATGATTGAATATCAAAGTTAACAGGAGATTTTGTAATGATATGTAACATATACATGATCCAACTTTAAAAGTTTAAGATACAATCAAAAGAATCAATTTTTTTTTTAAAAGATAATTGATCTAATAAAATAAGATTTACTAAAAATGAATAGTCTTTATTAATTCCTCGATCTTTTAAATAATTCTCACAAGAATAAAATTCATCTATTCCACACATTGGAAATATACTAAATTTAGTAGTATAATCAAATAATAAAATATTTTTTGATTTTTTATTTTTTATTAAATGAAATATCCCATCTCCAATAAAAAAAAATCCTGTTTTGTTTGTTATTAATGAAACAGCTAATGCGATATCTAAACCATCTTTACTCAAAAAATTCCCGAAAGGAGGTTGTGAAAATAAAAACGCAGTTTTTTTCATATATAAATTATTTCATATAATTATTATAAAAGAGATATTATTAATTTTTACAATTGTAAAACACGATCACATTTTTGCATATTTTTAACTAATACACCTAAACCAACTAATTTAAAATGTAATCCTATTTTTGAAAAAAAATCATTTTGATCATTTTTGTGTGAGATTAACCCCATTTTTAAAGCAGAATTAATACATATGTATAATTTAGTTCCAAATTTAATACTAAGTTTATTCCATTTACTTGTTAAATTACAAGACATGTTTGTTGATATATCTTTCATATTAGTGTGTAATGCACCATTTGCAAAAAAAAATACACTATATAACTTATGATTCATTTTAATTACATGTTTTGCAAATAAATAAGCCGTAATTGAAGTTTCTTCATTATAAGGGGAGCTCATAACTATTAATGCATATTTCATAATTATATAATCCATTAAACAACATTGAAAATATATTAAAAAGGTGAGTTTTTTATACACTTAATAATTATTAAAAAATATACTTAACTAATAAGTTTTTGAATATAAAACTATGCTAATAAAATATTTTTTATATTTAATATTTTTATATCAATTATTAAAGTAAAATTAATTAATATCTTAAATACTAGTGTAGAGAACTATAAATTAAATTTAAAAACACTACTAATTTAACGTTTCCTGTTTTCTATTAGTTTTAATTTTTATCCTTATATAAAAATCACGTTATTTACAGTAAACGAAAACAGTTTATCTTTTAAGTATAAACTATCAAATGTTGTTTTATTAACTAATTTATTTATATAACGTATAGTAAAAATACTTTTATCAATGAATCTAACAGTAGAATTACCATATTTTAATGTAACAATGTAAAAACTTATTTAGTTTATTTTTTAAAAAATTTAAAAAAATTAACTTTTTTAAAAAAATATGTAAAACTTTTTAAAAAAATACTTTAACATTATTTCAAACTATATTTATATAAATTTGTAAAATGTGAAGCTTTTTTAAAAAATAATTAATGCTTTGTTTAAAATAGCATGTGTTATTCCTAAAATAAATTTTTTAAATTATTTTCAAAAATCCTTAACATTTTATACTTTGAAAACAATATTTATACAATTTTCTAAAAAAAAATTTAAAAAATAAAAAATTTCATCATTTTATTACTCAATTTGATCTATATATAGAATATATATCATAGGTATTTAAACAACATATTTATTATTAATTTTAAAACAACTATTAAAAATTATTAAAACAACATAAGTTAATATAAATAACTTCATTAAATTTTTTAACATATAAGATGTTAAAATATTTAAAAAAATCAATATGACTATATTATTTCATTGTAATTTATTTTTTAAAACATACATAATATAATTACGTACAATTCGCATTTAAAATATAAAGTAACAAATAAAATAATAACGTTTATAACTATTCAATTACATTATTACAATAATAACTACTATATATAATAATTAAAAATTATCACATAAACGTTTAATTTTTGTAAAAGCTTTTTTTAAATAACTTATTCCTAATTTAATATCATCATAACTAATTATTAAAGAAGGGGCTAATCTAATAACATTAGTACTAGAGCTAAGTACTAATACTCCTTCTTTAATACATATATGTACGATATCAAATATATTTATAGGCAATTCATCAATTAACTCAATACCTATTAATAATCCTTTAATACGTATTTCTTTAAATAAATTTAACTCACAATTTATATTATATAATTTTTCAAAAAACAATTTACTTCTATTATTTACTCCTGATAATACCTTTTTATTATTGATAAAATTTAATACAGATGTTGCCACAGAACAAGCTAATAAATTACCTCCATATGTGCTGCCATGTAAACCAGGTTTAACAATTTCAGAAACTTTCGTATTCGTTAATAAAGCACTAATTGGAAAACCTCCTCCCAAAGATTTTGCTAAAGTCAGCATATCAGGCTTAATATTATATTGCTCATAAGAAAATAAAGTACCAGTTCTACCGATACCTGTTTGAACTTCATCTATTATTAACAATACATTATATTTCTGACACAATTTATATATTTCTTGAATGAATAAAACATCTATAGGAATAACACCTCCTTCTCCTTGTATAGTTTCTAAAATCACAGCGCAAACCGAATCATCTACAATTTTTTTAAAACAATTTAAATTATTGAAAGGTAAGTGAACGATATCTTCAGGAACTGGTCCAAAACAATCAGAATATTTCAGTTTACCCCCTACAGATACAGTAAAAAAAGTCCGACCGTGAAAAGAATTAATAAAAGAAATAATTTTTGTTTTTTTAATTCCATACTTTTTAATAGCATAATAACGTGCTATCTTTAATGCTGCTTCGTTAGCTTCTGCTCCGGAATTAGCAAAGAATACATGTGACGCAAAACTAGCCTCTACTAATTTTTGAGCTAACTTTGTACTAGGTTCGTTAATAAAAATATTACCTGTATGCCATAAATCACCGCTTTGTTTTCTCAAGATTTCGACTAACATAGGATGGCAATGCCCCATAGCAGTAACTGCAATACCTCCAGAAAAATCAATATATTTTTTACCTTGTACATCCCAAATATAACTTCCTAACCCTTTAACAGGAACAATGGATACAGGTTTATATAAAGGCAATATATATTTATCGTATGTTTCTTGTATCAAAGAATTTTTTTTATTCTTCATTTTACAACCTTTTATTCAAAAACATTATAAAGATAATTAAATATAAACTAAAAAAAATTAATAAACTTAAAAAATTAATAAATTTTAAAAAAAACTAAAATTGTAAAAAATAATCTTATCAAATAATCTTTTAATATTATTTGTAAGATAGTTCATTACATTAATGTTTATAAAATAAAATACAAACTAAAAAATAATTAAACGAGAAGACTTTATTATTTATTTTTACTTAAAATAAATAACGTTAAATACTTTTAAAATATATTTATATGATAAAATAAAGAATAAAATTTAATAAATAAATATATTTTAAAAAAATATTTTTTAATAAAAGAAATATTATCTTTTATAAGAATTATTATAAAAAATTTATTCAATGATTTTAACTTTTTTTATAATGATAAAAATTATCGATCATTATTAAAAATATTGTAAAAATAAAATTAAACGTTTGTTTTTTAATAAAATTATATCACCTATTTTAGTGAACATCATATCATTTCAAATTATTTTTATAATATTTATATTTATTTAAATAAAACTATACAAAACATCTTTTCAAGAAATAATAAAAAAATTTTTTATAAAAATTTTATAACTTTATAATAAAAACATGTAAATAAAAAATTATATAAATAACACATATTTTTTAATAATATTCAATTATATTCAAACAATAAATACATTATAAAATAATGTGATTATATACTTAATTTTAATATTTTTTTACATTATATTTAACTCACTATAAATATTAACAAATTAATTTAATAATTGTTATTATAATATTGATTTAATATAAAATAATATGATTAGATATATAAACAATACCTATATTATTAATAATTTAAATTATATAATAAATTTTATAAATATAATGTTTTTATTATTAACTATTACTAAATAATGCGAATTATATTGTATTTTTTTTAAAAACAATATTTATCATACATTTTAACAAATTTATTTAATAAATTTATATCATAATATCTAATAAATTATTTATAAATTCTAATAATATCTAATCACACAAATAATTGTACATATCTAAAAGTTTAATATTATTACTAACCATATAAAACTTATATATTAATTAAAACTTATTATTAAATCTGAGGTTTAATATGATCTATTTATATATTTAAATTAACTAAGTTTTTTAATTAAAAAAATTTTATTACTTCCTGAATTTTTTTAAATGTACTCTGAGCTATTAGGCGTGCTTTGTCTGCTCCTTCTCTAGCTATACTATACAAATAAGTTTCATCTTTACGATACATAAAATAAGATTTTTGTAAATAAGACAATTTGTTAGATATAACGTTTGCTAATAAATTTTTAAAATCACTATATTTTACACCTACGAAATCTTTTTCTAAAACAGAAATTTTAGTATTAGTTAAAATAGAAAAAATGTTTAATAAATTAGAAATTCCTGGTTTATTTTTGTAATCATAAAAAATAGTTGGAGGATTATCAGAATCTGTTTTAGATTTTTGTATCTTTTTTTTCAAAGTGTCTACTTTTTCTAATAAAAAAATACTGTTATCCTTATTAGGATCTGACTTAGACATTTTTTTTGTTGGATTTTGTAAAGAAAAAATTTTCCCTCCCTGTTTAAATATTATTGGAGTTGGAACCTTAAATAAATCACCATATAAAGCATTTAAACGTTTTGCAATATTTCTAGTTAATTCTAAATGTTGTATTTGATCTATTCCAATAGGAACTTTGTCACTTTGATATAATAAAATATCAGAAGCCATCAATATCGGGTAATTAAATAAACCCGCATTGTTACAATAATTAATTGATTTTTTTTTAAATTGAGTCATACGAGACAATTCTCCAAAATAAGTAAAACAACTTAATAACCATTGTAATTGACAATGTTCATATACATGTGATTGAACAAAAACAATACTTTTTTTAGGATTAACCCCACAAGCTAAATACATAGCTAAAGTATCCAAAACAGATTCTTTTAAAGAAAAAATATTTTTATTCACAGTTAAACAATGTAAATCAGCTATGCAATAGAAACATTTATTAACTTTTTGTATAGCAGACCAATGCATTAATGCACCTATATAATTTGCAATAGTTAATTTTCCTGAAGGCTGAATAGCGCTAAAAACAATAGTTTGTTTAAAATCTAACATGTAGATATTTTACCTTCTATAAAAATAAAATTAAGTAATAAAAACTATATTATTATAATATTCGTATTGTTAACATTAATAAATTTTATTTGATAATGTTAATAACAAAACATATATATGAATATATTAAGCAAAATATAAAATTGCAATAATAATTTTCGTATAAAAATTAAAAAACTAACTACGACTTTTATCATTCACAATAAAATTTTATTTTAATCAATTATATATTAATGAATATGTAGATCATGTATTTCACGTAATTTATTTCTAATTTTTTTAATAGTTTTATAATAACTTATGCTTTTAAATATTTCTGATCCAATAACAAACGCATCAGCTCCAGCTATAGCAATGCTTCCTATATTACTAATTTTAATACCCCCATCTACTTCTAATAAAATGTTATACATACTATTATCAATTCGTTTTCTTACCTTTTTAATTTTTTCTAAAATAGAAGGAATAAATAATTGACAACTAAATCCAGGATTAACAGACATTAATAATATAACATCTAATTTGTCCATAACATAATCTAAAATATTTAGTGGAGTTGAAGGATTTAAAGCCAACCCTGCTTTACATCCATAATGCTTAATTAATGCTAGCGTTCTATCAACATGATTTGTTGATTCAGGATGGAATGTAATAAAATTAGCTCCGTTATCTGCAAAAATAGGAATTAAATTATCAACAGGGCTAGTCATCAAATGTACATCTATTTGAACATTTATATTGTAATCTTTAATCGATTTTAAAACCATAGGTCCTATTGTTAAATTAGGCACATAATGATTATCCATAACATCAAAATGAATAATATCCCCTCCAGCCTGTAAAACTTTTGTTATTTCCTCTCCTAATTTCGAGAAATCGGCAGATAAAATTGATGGTAGTATTAAAAATTTTTTCATACATTATTACCAATTTTTGACAGTAGTTTTTAATAACAGATAACAATTGTTGAATAATATAAACAATTTATGTGCAATGTAAATTAATCAACAAACTATTAAAACAATACGCATTAAATTTATATTAAATATAATTAATGCTAATTATATAATTATTCTAAAATTATACTTCTAAAATATTTTTTTATATAAATTAAATATAAAAAATAAATACAACATGTTAATAATTCATTTTTTAGTTTTATTAAAAATAACATTTTATTTATAATACAAATATTACATACATTTAATAATAGCTTGTTCAACTACTTTAGTATTAACTTTTTCAAAAACTGTAGCTTCTCCTATTTTTATTGGTAATACTAATCTTAAATATTCTTCATTAAAAATTTTTTTATCTCTTTTCATTAATAGTACATAAGATTTAACATCCATATTTTTAGGACTTTCTATAGGTAATCCAACATTCTTTATTAAATTTATTATACGATAAACATCATTTATATTCATGTGTCCTAAAACATGTGACGTATATGATGCTATTATTATTCCTACTGCTACAGCTTCTCCATGCAACCATTTATAGTTACTAAAAGATTCAATAGCATGTGCATAAGTATGGCCTAAATTTAATAATACTCTACAACTATTTTCTTTTTCATCTTCCGAAACTATTAAAGATTTTATCTTACAACATTTTTTAATACAATACATAACAGCCCAATAATCCAAACGTAATACATCTTTATAATATTTTTCTAACCAACCAAAGAAATCTAAATCAAACGCTACAGCATATTTGATAACTTCAGATAATCCAGAAATTAATTCTTTTTTTGATAGCGTAGATAAAAATTTTATATCAATAATAACTTTGCTTGGTTGCCAAAAAGTACCTATCATATTTTTAGCTAAAACATGATTTACAGCTGTCTTACCTCCTATTGAAGCATCCACTTGTGCTAATAAAGTTGTAGGAATTTGAATATAATTAATTCCTCTTTGATAAACAGACGCTGCAAAACCTGTTAAATCACCAATAACTCCCCCACCTAATCCAATTAATTTACAATTTCTATTATAATGACACCTTAATAATTCGGTAATAATAATATCTAATGATTTTAATGTTTTATACTGTTCTCCATCAGGTAAAATAACTTGATTAGTTTGGACTCCTAAATTTTCTAAATGGCTTACTACTTTATTACTCCAAATGTTAGCTATATTTTCATTAGTAACTAACATTACTTTATCACCTGGCTTAAAAGGATAAATCATACTATTTTTTTTAAATAAAGAATAACCTATTTTGACAAAATAAGTTCTTGTATTTAAAGGTACTTGTAATACTGTCATATAATATTATCCCTTAAATATTTTTTTATTAAATTAACATTTAATATTTTTCTAATATATTAATAATGTATTGAGCTACTATTTTAGGACTTTTAGTATCTGTTTGAACTATAAAATCAGCAATTTTTTTATATAATGGATTTCTTTTTAAAGCTAAACTCTCTAAAAAAATTTTATTGGATATATTTTCTTGTAATAATGGTCTTGTTTTATCTTTTTTAGTACGCATTAGTTGTTTTTCTACAGTAGTTTGTAAATAAACAACAATTCCTCTAGACGAAAGTTTATTTCTATTTATCTCAGATAATATCGAACCTCCTCCTGTAGCTAATACAATCCCTTGTTTATTTGTTAAATCTTCAAGAATTTTTTCTTCTCGATATCTAAATTTTGTTTCACCTTCTACATCAAAAATCCAACTTATATCAACTCCCGCACGTCGTTCAATTTCTTGATCAGAATCATAGAAATCCATACGTAATTTTTGAGCTATATGTCGTCCTATAGTACTTTTACCAGCCCCCATAGGGCCGACTAAAAAAATATTTCTGTGTTCTGCCATTTTTTTTATTAATAATAATTTGTTATTGTTAAATAAAATCCAATAATTAATTTATTGGTAGTAATTTTTAATTTTCTTAAATACATAAATACACATATGTTGTAGTATAAATATACTTAATATGACCTATAATAAGAAATATAAATCTGTAAAATAATTTATTAATATTCATCCTATGATACATAGAATTATTAAAAAATGTTAATTATCCATTTATTATATCTGTTACTTCAAAAAAATGTAAACAATAGTTTCTAAAAATTATATTATCTCTAGTATTATGAGTATACCAAAAATTACAAATACTATTAATAAATAGTAATATATTGTTACCCATTTAAACAATATATTTTTTGTTTTTAAAAATATTATTTTTTTTAATAAATACAATGTATGTATTCAATATATTATTACAAAAAAATTCACAATACCAAAAATTTTCAATATTAATTTTATACGTAAATTAAAAAAAATAATTACATCTCTACTAAAATAAATATACTTATAAAGTAAATCTACTATATATAAAAATACTTAAATTTGATATAATACACATTAGAAATAATTAAATTATACTTAAATCACTAATAACAAATTTTTAAATAAAATTTACATACAAGATGTGATTGTTTTACCGTAACATTAATTATTTTAAAAAAAAATATTTTGAATTTATCCAAGCGTTAAAAAAAGGTGAGATGTCCGAGAGGCTTAAGGAGCACGCCTGGAAAGTGTGTATACGTTATAATTCGTATCAAGGGTTCGAATCCCTTTCTCACCATTAAAAATATATTTAATCACTTACATATTAAAAATATAAGTAATATTTTATAACTAAAATAATTTTTTACATTGTTTTAATAATAAAATTTTTTTATAATAAAATTATCTTTTATATACTTAAAACTTATTTCAAAAACGTTTGATATAAAATATAAATATTCAATTAAAATTAAATTAATTACTATTTATAGTATAAAAAATACATATAATATAATATAATATGTATATCTAACAAAAATTAGAATAAATAATTTTAAGTGTTATATAACTAATTATTTATTAACCGCTCTTTTTAAGAAATATTATAAAAAAATTTAAATGTTTTAAATAGAAAATATTTTTTTATAATTATAAAAAACATATATACGTAATATTAAAGAATTTAAAAATATAAAAAATATGTTTTAATAACAAATTAAAAACATAAATAATATTAAATTAAATAATAACATTATTTTTTATAAATGAGATCACATTAAATAATACTATTTTTATAACATGTAATAAATTATTTAATAATGTTAATAATAAGAATGTCGTCCATATTCATGTTTAGTAATATCTTTAACTTCTGACAATTCACTAAAATTTAGCAACAACTGTTTTTCTATTCCTTCTTTAAAAGTCTGACTAGACATAGAACATCCATTACATCCTCCATGAAATTTTAAACGTGCACAACCCTCTTTTGTAATCTCAATTAAAACAACTTTACCTCCATGTTTAGATAATTCTACATTAATTTTAGATTGTATAAAATATTCAACTCTATCATTTAAACTAGATTGTTTTGTAGGAGGTTTTAATTTTACATAAGGTGCTTTAAGAAGTAATTCATATTGAGTATTATTATAAACTAAATCAATACTAGAATCTTTCAAATATTTAGCAATTTTGCAATTAATAAATATATTAAAATTTGTGAACTGCAATTGAATATCATCATTCGTAAGCTCTTTATCAGAACAATATGTTAAACCACAATCAGCATAATATGTTCCAGGATTTAAAACAAAAATTCTAATATTAGTACCTTTTTTTTCCTTTTTTAACAAATTACTAAGATAATTTTCTGCTTTATTAGATATTATTAACATGATACACTTTCGCAAATAGAATATTTTATTAATTTTAACATAATTAAAAAAATAAAAAACTTAATAATTTAAGATTGTTCTTTATTTTAAAGACAATAAATAATATTAAAGTCTTTTTAAAATAATAAAACATATATAATAATATTTAATATTACAAAATTTATGAAAACTTTTCGTTGGGATATAAGAGGTCAAGGGAAAATTAATATAGTATTATTACATGGATGGGGGATAAACTATAATATTTGGGATGCAATTATTAATACACTTTCTTCAAAATTTAAATGTTACATAATAGATTTGCCTGGATTTGGAAAAAATATAAATTATCCTTTTATGAATATTAAAAAATTAACAAATATGTTAATATCAAAATTACCTAAAAATTCTATTTGGTTAGGTTGGTCTATGGGGGCACTAATTATAAACTATATGAATATAAAATTTGAGAAAAATATACATGCTATAATTAATATATGTTATTCACCATGTTTTATACAAAAAAATGATTGGGTAGGAATTCCAATTAATATTCTTCAAAATTTTTTTAATCAAATTAAACATAATTATTATAAAACAATATCTCAATTCTTAAAGTCACAAGTACCAATAAATAAATTTTTAAATAACAATTTTATTTTAAATAATATAATTAAAAATTTATTAATACAACCTAAACCTTCTATTTTTACACTTGAAAAATATTTAAATATAATTATTAATATTGATTTAAGAAAATATTTATCAAAATTTACTACTCCCTCGTTAAGTTTATATGGAGAATTAGATATGTTAGTACAGCACCGTATAACAAAAAATATTAACAAATTATACCCAAAAAACTATTCATACATTATTAAAAAATCAGGTCATATACCGTTTATTTCACATCCTGAAGCCACTGTTCAAAAAATGTTATTATTTATAAAAAATGTTATAAAAAATTAATATTGCAAAAAAAAATATTTAAAATACACATTAATAACAAAATACACTTTAAACCGTTACATATATAATACACTATATTCAATCTAGCACTTAAATAATGTTTATAAAAAGTTATTTATAAAAATTTATATAAAATTTTTATATATAATATTCTATTTTACTTTAAAAGGGTATTTCGTCATCAAATTCTGATTCTATATCACTGCTTCTAGAAAGATCTTTTTTTAAATAATGATGTTGATCTGTATTAATCGATACTTTATTTCTGTTTGTTTTCTTTGTTTGATTGCTAGCAGAAGCATTTGCAGAAGAATCTGATAATTTAGATGCAGAAGCACTGGCAACTCGAGTACCAAGCATTTGCATTGTTCCACCAATGTTTACAACAATTTCTGTAATGTAACGTTCTACACCATTTTGATCTTGCCATTTCCTAGTTTGTAAAGAACCTTCTATATATACTTGAGAACCTTTATGTAAATATTCTTTTGCAATTTCTGCTAATTTACTAAATATTACCACTCGATGCCACTCTGTTCTTTCTTTCATTTCACCTGTATTTTTATCTTTCCAAAATTCTGAGGTAGCTAAATTAATATTAGTAACTGCACTACCATTCGGCATATAACGAATTTCTGGATCTTGTCCTAAATGACCAATTATAATAACTTTGTTAACACCTCTACTAGCCATACTAAATAATCCTCTAATGTTCTCAAATAAATTTACACAAAAAAATATTATTTCAAAATTATTTAAAAAATTATATTTAAAAAATTTAATTTAATTATATAAACCACTTTTAAAAAAATATTGTAGACGCAATATATAAGAAATCTAACTACACTATTTTATATATCTATATATTTATATATTTATATATTATAGTTATAATAATCATATTTTTTATACTTTAAACAAAAAAAATTACATATCAAATATATGACTTAATTGTTGTATTATAATTCATTTTATAAATATAGGCAATTTTTTAATAACTACTCACATATTTTTTAAAATAAATTCATTGTTTAATTAAATATTAAAATAGTAATATTTTTAATAAAATGTTTTTTTATAAATTTCTTTTAAAGATATCATTTAAATAACATTTAAACAATTTGTTTATAATAATATTATAATAAAAAAAGTAACAATTAATATACTTATTAATAACAAATACTAATTTTAGTTATATAATTAAAAAACTTAAAAAAAATTATTATATACTATCCACTATATTTTTAAATATTAAAAAAATGAATTGAAATGTAAACATATTATTACTCATATTATTAACATTAAATAATGTTTATTAATTTTAATAATATTAGAAACATATTAAAAATTAAAATTTGTATATTATATTGCTATATATATAAAACTCTTAAATACATATCAAATATATATCTATTTGAAACTTTTAAAAAAACTAAAACTTAGTTTTTATATTACGTAAGATTTAATTAACATTATTTTCAAATAAAAAACACTTAGCATTATCCTAATATAGGATATTTTTTTTAAAAAAAAATGTTTTTTACTAACAATGATATCTTATTTTTTAAATAAAAATGTAATTTAATCATATTAATACATCATTTTAAAAAGTAATTTAATATTTAAGAACATCGATAAAATACATTCCAATCTTATTCTATATTAATATTTAACTTAACAGATACCTATAATTTTTGGTATGTTATAACACATGGACAAAAAAAAAATATCTAAAAAAAAATATAATAATCATACATACGGATTTAAAATACTTCCACATTCTTTAGAAGCTGAACAATCTGTTTTAGGAGGATTAATGCTTGACAACGAACGTTGGGATACTGTTTCAGAACGTATAGTAGCTGATGATTTCTTTAATCAACAACACCAAATCATATTTAAAGAAATGCAACATTTATTAGATTTAGGACGACCTATTGATTTAATAACTCTTTCGGAATCTCTTGAACATAATGGAAAATTAGAAAAAGTAGGTCACTTTTCCTATTTAGCAGAACTATCTAAAAACACACCTAGTACAGCTAATATCACTGCATATGCTGACATAGTAAGAGAACGAGCTATGGTCAGAGAAATTATTACCGTAGGTAACAACATAGTTAATGAAGGATATAATTTACAAGGAAAAAAAAGTGAAGATTTATTAGATTATGCTGAATCTAATGTTTTTAAAATCGCAGAAAAAAGACTAAAAAAAGATTCTGGACCAAAAAATATAGAACAAATTTTAGATGCTACTATTACTAATATTGAAAAACTTTTCAAAAATCCTATTAACGGAGTAACTGGAATTAATACAGGATATCAAGATCTTAATAAAAAAACCGCTGGACTACAACGATCAGAATTAATTATTATAGCTGCTAGACCATCTATGGGAAAAACTACCTTTGCAATGAATTTATGTGAAAATATAGCTATGATTTATAATAAACCGGTATTAATTTTTAGTTTAGAGATGCCAGTTGAACAAATAATGATACGTATGTTAGCTTCATTATCTAGAGTAAATCAAACACATATTCGAACAGGACAACTTAACGATGAAGATTGGTCTAGAATATCTGGAACTATAAACATTTTATTAAAGAAAAAAAATATTTATATTGACGATTCATCAGGATTAACTCCTGGAGAAGTACGTTCTAGAGCTAGAAAAATTTATCGAGAAAATAAAGGGTTAAGCTTAATTATGATAGACTATTTACAATTAATGAGAGTTCCATACTTATCAGAAAACAGAACATTAGAAATAGCAGAAATTTCACGTACTTTAAAATCTTTAGCAAAAGAATTACAAGTACCTATAATTGCATTATCACAATTAAATCGTGCATTAGAACAACGTTCGGACAAACGACCTGTAAATTCAGATTTAAGAGAATCTGGTTCTTTAGAGCAAGATGCTGACCTAATAATGTTTATTTACCGTGATGAAGTTTATCATGAAGATAGTGACTTAAAAGGAATAGCTGAAATTATTATAGGTAAACATAGAAATGGTCCTATAGGCACTATTCGATTAACATTTAATGGACATTGGTCTAGATTCGATAATTATGCAGGCCAATACTCTGAAAAAAGTACATAAAAAAATTTTTTATTAAAATGATCATATTTAATAAAAAATGATTTTTTATTTTTGTAAATGATTTACTTCTTTTACATTAATAATATTTAAAATAAAATAAACAATTGTATATTTAATATACTATTTTTATAAATATTATTTATCCATAATTATTTAACGTATTTTTAAATAAGCACACCACACATTTTTAAAACATATTTTATCATTCTAACAAATACATATATGTAATAAAATTACAAATATATATAGTTTATATATAATTTATGAGTATCTAAAAAAATGTTTATATTAGATACAATAACTATTGAAAAACAATTTAAATACATACTTAAATTAAACGTTTTAATTGTTTATAATACTATTTAATATAAATTAAATAGTATTATAAACATAAAAATCATTTTAAAAAAATTTGTTTAATTTAAATATTTTTTATTTATATAACAAATATCATCAATATTAATTGTTGAAAATATATTTTAAAAATGCAAAAATACATCTAAAACAATTTTTAAAAAAAATTAAACACTATCAAAACAATAATATGTAAATATAAATTATGAACATTAAATTAGGTGTAATAATGGATCCTATTAATACAATTAATAAAGAAAAGGATTCAACAATTGCTGTTTTAATAGCAGCACAAGAAAGAAATTATCAAATTTACTATATAAAAATAAATGATTTATACCTGTATTCAGGAAAGTCTTACGCAACTACTAAACGGATTACCTTTTTCAAAAATTGTCAACAATGGTTTTCATTGAATAAGCAACAAGAAATTCCATTATCTTTTTTAGATGTTATTTTGATTAGAAAAAATCCTCCATTTGATTTAACATTTCTTTACGCTACGCAAATACTTGAATTTGCTGAGAAACAAGAAAATGTACTAATGATTAATAAACCTAAAAGTTTGAGGGATTGTAATGAAAAAATATTTGCAAGTTATTTTACAAAAATTATTCCAAATACTTTAATTACAAATAAAACATTACAAATTAAAAATTTTTACAAAAAATATAAGGATATTATCTTTAAACCATTAGATGGAATGGGAGGATCTTCTATTTTTCGTGTTAAGCCCAATGATCCTAATTTTTCTGTAATTATAGAAACAATGACTAAAAATAATACTTCATACTGTATGGTACAATCTTATATACCAGATATAAAAAATGGAGATAAAAGAATATTAATTCTACATGGTCATCCTATTCCATATTGTTTAGCTAGAATACCTCAAAATAATGAAACTAGAGGTAATTTAGCCGCAGGAGGAAAGGCCCGACCTCAACAATTAGATGAAAATGATTATAAAATATCTAATATAATTTCGCCTATATTACAAAAAAAAGGTTTATTATTTGTAGGAATAGATGTTATAGGTAAAAAACTTACAGAAATTAATGTAACAAGTCCTACCGGAATTTGCGAAATAGAAAAGTTTTTTTCTATTTCAATCACTAAAATTTTTCTAAAAGGAATTGAAAAATTACTAAAAAAAAATAAAATTAACTAAATAAATTATAATATAAATGATATATTCTATATACAATAAATATATACAAATAACATCTAACAATTAGTACAAAAATATTACTAATATTTATACAAAACTATTATCATTAATAATTGTGTTATTTATAAAATTTATTACTACTAATAATATTTAATATTATTAAAATTTACTTCATGTATTTTTATATAAAAAAATTAATTTAGTACATATTAAAATAATATTTTATTTATATTTTTAATATCTTAAAAATAACGACAATGTTTCAAATAAAAAATATATAAAAAATAATATTTTTATAAGTTTAATTAATAATTAACCTTAATTAAAGTACAAATTAATTGCAATGAATATTGCAAAAAAACTTAATTATATTTATCTATTTTATAAAATTAAAAATTAACATCATCATGTTAATATACATAAATACATAAAAATTTTTAAATATTGGACATATAATAATGCTATATTTATCTTTTGATTTTGGAATAAAAAATATTGGTGCGGCTATTGGACAAAATATTACTAATACAGCTAATATTTTACAATCAATAAAATCTATAAATAAGGTTCCTAATTGGACTATTATTGAAAATATGTTATTAGAATGGAAACCATCTATAATAGTTGTTGGATATCCTTTAAATATTGATGGAACTAAGCAAAAAATTACAAAAAAAGTAGAAGAATTTGCTAACATAATATATACACAATTTAATATCCCTGTTAATCTTCATGACGAAAGATTAACTACAGTTGAAGCAAGAAATATAATATTTAAAAAATATGGATATAAAAAATTAACTAAGAATAATATAGATTCTTTTTCTGCATTAATAATATTAGAAAGTTGGCTATCATCTTTTTAACAACATTATTTTTAAAAAAATACAATTTTTTTCTAATTAATAAAGATAACTTTAATGAATAATATACAAAAAAATTTAATTAACTTACAAAATAAAATTATTAAAATAACAAATAAAATACATAGAAAATCACAAGATATTAAATTAATAGTAGTTAGTAAAAATCAATCTATTAATAATATTAAAAAAATCGCTTCTTTAGGAATATTCAGATTTGGGGAAAATTATATTCAAGAAAGTATTCAAAAAATTCAAAATATACAAAAAAAATTAGAATGGCATTTTATTGGGAAAATTCAATCTAATAAAATTAAATATATAGCTCAATTATTTCATTGGTGCCACTCTATAGAAAATACTAAAACAGCATTGTTATTAAATAACAAAATAAATAAAAATGCACCCCCTTTAAACGTTTTAATACAACTTAACGTTAATAAAGAACTAACTAAACAAGGCATAACACTTAATAATTTATTTATATTATCAAAATATATTTCTCAATTATCAAATTTAAAATTAAGAGGTATTATGGCGTTACCTATATTTACAAATAATTATAATAAACAATTACAACATCATGCTCAAGTATACACTGTTTTTGCAAAATTAAAAAAAATATATCCTAGTATAGATACATTATCTTTAGGCACTTCTCATGATATGAAATCTGCAATAATTTCTGGAAGTACTATGATAAGAATAGGTACACAAATATTTAATCCTAAAAATTACTAATTTAACAATATTAAAATAAAATATACACTTTTAAAAATATAATTTTAAATACCAAATAACTAAATAATATTTAATAAACAAACTCAGTATGAAAATAACATTTTTAATAATTAAACTATATAATAATATAATTAAACAACTTTTATTCTTTTAAGAACATAAATTATTAACAAAAAAAATTGTACAATTAATAACCACTATTATTTTAAACAACCTTTATAAACCCATAAAATACAGTTATTGTTTATATGAAAAATAATACATTACCATTAAGCTTATATATTCATATTCCTTGGTGTATTAAAAAATGCTTTTATTGTGATTTTCATTCTTTTGTTAAAAAAGATACTATCAATGAAAAAAAATATATTAATCACTTGTTAAAAGATTTATCAAACGATATCAAATATATTCAATTAAGAACAATTCATAGTATTTTCATAGGTGGAGGAACTCCAAGCTTATTTAGCAGTCATTCTATAAATTTCCTTATTCAAGAAATAAAAAAAAGAATACCAACAAATAGCCAACTCGAAATTACTATTGAATCTAACCCAAATTCTTTTGAAAGTAATAATTTTTATAAATATAAAAAAATAGGTATTAATAGATTATCTATAGGTGTACAAACATTTAATATGCAACAATTACAATTATTAGGCAGAACATATTCTTCTAAAGAAGCAAATAAAATAATACATTTTGCTAATAAATTACACTTTAAATGTATTAATCTTGATTTAATGCATTGTTTACCTAATCAATCTGTACAGCAAGCATTAAAAGATTTAATTCAAATTACAACTATTTGTCAACCACAACATATTTCATGGTATCAATTATCTATTGAAAAAAATACTTTTTTTTATTCTAAAAATCTTAATTTACCAAATGAAAATACTATATTTAATATTATAAATTATGGTGAAAAAATTTTAAAAAAATATGGTTATTATAAATATGAAATATCTTCCTATTCAAAAATAGGATATCAATGCCAACATAATCTTAACTACTGGAGATTTGGGGATTACATAGGGATAGGCTGCGGAGCACATGGAAAAATTACAACAAAACAAGGGGAAATTATTAGAACAGTAAAAAGCAAAAAAATTACAGATTTTATTAATGGTAAATATTTACATAATCTACAAAAAATTAAAAAAAATGAGCAAGCTTTAGAGTTTTTTATGAATAGATTTAGATTAATTGAACCTACTCCAAAAAAAGATCTATATAAATACACTCAATTAACCGAACAAACTATACAACCTAAAATACAACAAGCAATATCAGAAGGATTTTTAAAAGAAACCAAAAAGTATTGGGAAACTACTTCAAAAGGTAAAAATTTTCTAAATTCACTATTAGAAATTTTTATTTGAAATATTCACTTTTTTAAAAATATTAAATCGATAATACTTCGACCTAGTAATAATCCTTTTTTTTCAAAATTAGTAATTTCATCAGGTTTTTTTTCAATAGTAACATATTCTGACAAATATACCTGATATAAACAATCTATATAACTAATATTACTAACAATATCATAAGCATATGGTTTCCAATCTGTTTTAATATATATTGCTCCACCTCGTATCAATTTATTACTTAACAAATATATAAAATTTTGTGTTAATAGTCTTCTTTTATAATGTTTTTTTTTATGCCACGGATCGGGAAAAAAAATAAATATTTTAGATATACTATTATCTGGAATCATATATCGTAATACTTCAACAGCATCATGATATATTATTTTTAAATTAAATATATTAAATAAACTAATTTGATTTACACAATAATATATCCCAGGGAGATAAACTTCTATTCCTAAAAAATTAATGTTTATGTTTTTTTTTACCATATTTATTAAAAAATGACCATTCCCAAATCCAATATCTATCATTAATGGAGATTTTTTACTAAAAATTGTTTCTATATTTAAAATATCTTTTTGAAAATCAATACCTACATAAGGCCAATAATAATTAATTATATTTATTTTACTTTTACTTAATTTTTTTTGTCTTATAATAAAACTGCGATTTTTCCTTATAAAAATACCATTTTCGTTATAATGGGGAGATATTATATTTTTTTTAAAAGTGAAATTCATGATTATCTTAAATTCTATCTAATTGTTTAAGTATATATATTTTTTAAAAAAAATTTTACACAAAAAATATAAAATGTTTATAAAATATAGTATATAATATAATATAATTAAACATGATAATTATCAAATTAACATTAATCAACATTTTATACACATAATATTAAAAATAATGTAAATATTTTTTTTTAAAAATGATTATAAAAACTCCATTTTCTAACCTTATTATAAACTGGTATCACATATACGGAAGAAAAAATTTGCCATGGAAAAAACATAAACACATATATCTTGTTTGGATATCTGAAATTATGTTACAACAAACACAAGTAAATACAGTTATTCCATATTATATAAAATTTATAAAAAAATTTCCAAACATAAAATGTTTAGCAAATGCTTCATTAAACGAAATTTTGTCTATCTGGTCTGGTTTAGGTTATTATAAAAGAGCACATAATATTTACAAAACAATACAATTAATAAAAAAAGAAAAAAATTACTATTTTCCAGAAAGTTTTGAAGAATTAATAAAATTACCAGGTATTGGGAAAACAACAGCAGGATCAATTTTATCTTTTTCTAAAGGATATTATTTTTCAATATTAGATACTAATATTAAAAGAATATTAGTACGTTTTTATTATTTAAAACCTCAAACATCAATTTATACATTAGAAAAATACTTATGGAATATTATAAACTTAATAACACCTATATACAACACAGATAAATTTAACCAAGGTATTTTAGATGTAGGATCTACAATATGTACTCATAAAAATCCAAAGTGTATTATTTGCCCTTTAAAAAAATATTGTATTGCTTATAGTATAAACGATATTAATTATTCTTTATTATATAATAAGAAAAAAAAAATTAAGAATAAAAAAAGTTGGTTTATAATAATAAACTGTAAAAATCACGTTTGGTTAGAACAGCGCAAATTACAAAAAATTTGGAATGGTTTATTTTGTTTTCCAGAATTTTTTTCTTTTAAAAAAGCATGTCAATGGCTTAAAAAATATCAAATATACAATAGAAATTTAACACAAAATAAAGTTTACAAAAATTATAAAATTAGTAATATAAAACTAGATATAGCTTTGTTAATCATTAATGTAAATTATAAAATAAATTTTTATACTAAAAATCCAAATTTTTGGTTTAATATACTTAAAATATCAAATATTTCTGTAGGTATGCCTACATTTACAAAATTATTACTCCAACAATTTACAAAAAATCACACACATTTTAATAAAGGCTTATAAAATGAAAAAAAAAATTTTTTGCACTTTTTTAAAAAAATATGCTAATAAACAAAGTTTTCAAATATATCCAGGAAAAATTGGAAAACGTATTTATAATGAAATATCACAAAAAGCATGGGACAAATGGATGATACAGCAAACTATGATAATCAATGAAAAAAAATTAAACATGACAAATATAAATGATCAAAAAGAAATAAAAAAAAATATGATAAATTTCCTATTTAACAAAGAAAACATATAAAGAAATGTTAATTTTTAATTTTAGAAATTATATTTTTATAATATATAATCATATCTTTTAACAAAGAAAATTTGTGAATGTTGTTATTATAAATAAGCACATTTTTTTTTAATAAATATTCATATTCTTTTAAAGTATTAAAATTAAAATATTGATAACAATAATTTTTCCAATTTAATTGTTCTGCATTAGTTAAATTTTCTGGAAAATTTCTAGCTTTATAACGAAAAAAAATTTCATTCATACGATCTTCACGGAATTTGAGCAATTGTTTTGACAAAAACATGGGAGACATCAATCGTATTTTTTTTATCAACAAAGAATCATTAAAATTTAAAAAACTATCATAAAGCTTTAAATCTACATTTTTTGAAGTTTTACAATTCTTAATTTCACACATTTTTTGTACTATTTTCTTAAAAAAATGACTATTCTGTTTAATAAATATTAACTGTCGAAAATAATAATTTAAATTTATATTTAATCTAATTTTGTCTTGTTTTCTTAATACGATAACAGGCAATAATACTGGACATTTATTAACAGAAATAAAAACAATACCTTTTTCAAAAAGTTTTTTGTTATCTAGTATAGATTTCTGATTAATATTAAAATATTTAATTAACTCAAAAACATCTTTAGATAAATCAAAAGCAATTAAAATATTTTTATTTTTTATATGCCAGTCAATAATTGTAATTATACCCATATAATTACATTTATAACCAAAAAAGTTAGATATATATAAAAAAATATTTTTATTATTTGACATAACAAGTTGTATAGTTTCTTTTTTTAAACGATATCTAAATAAAAAATTAAAAAATTTAGGATTTGCCCTTCTTATTAATTTTGCAATTTCAATTGTAGCATAAACGTCAGAAGTTGCATCATGCATATTTCGATGATATATATTATTGATATAAGTAATATCTTGTAATTTAAAACTTACTATTCCTTTAGAATTTTTAAACCATTTTAAAATTTCAGGACGTAAAACATAACAAGATCTTAATAATATCAATATATCCCATCTAGAATTATTATTCTTCCAACTCCAAGAATATGGATCAATTAAATTTCTATAAAAAATGTTTCTAGTAAATTCATCATCAAAATTAATGTTATTATAACCTAAAATACAACTATTAGGTTTATTAAAAATATAACTAATTTTTTTAGAAAAAATTGCCTCGTTCACACCAATTTTTCGAGTATAAATTGGAGTAATACCAGTTAACAATACAGATTCTAGGTTAGGAAAATAATCTATTGGAGGGTAACAATATAAAACCTTTTCTTTATCAATAACATTAAAATAAAAATCCGTACTAACACTCGAAAATTGTGCTGGTTTATCTAAAGCTGTATGTAAACCAAATGTTTCGTAATCATAAAAAATAAAAGTACATAATTTTTTCATATATATATAAATTTTTAAAATTATTAAAAATATAATTAATCAATATTAACAGTATTTAATTTATATTTTGATTAAATAAAAAAAAGTAAATAAATTTAACATTATGTTTGTATAACAAATATTCAAAAAAAATCTATTAATATATTAAAATATACATTTTATATTCAAAAAATAAACTGTGTAATATATTTATATTATAAAATAAATAAAATAGATAAAAAGTTATTAAAAATAAAATTTTTACTTTAAAAAAAATATGCAGTACATTAAAATAACTATAAAAATAGTAATAAATTATATTTATCTTTAAAAAATAATAAATGCAATTAATAATAAGTAAAAATTTTCATAAATATAACTGAATTATTTAAAAGATATTTAAATAATTAAAATAATTAAGATAAAACACTTTTTCGATATATACCTAAATAATTAACATTATTTAATAATTATTACGAAGTAATTGGCTCCTCCGACTGGATTCGAACCAGTGACATACGGATTAACAGTCCGCCGTTCTACCAACTGAACTACAGAGGATTTTCAAAAAAATAATAGCATTAAATAATAATACTGTCAATTTTTTTATTTTTTAAAAAAAAAATTAAAATATTATATAAAATACATACAATAAATTATTTTAGTACATTTACATATTAAAATATCAATAAATTCCTAAAAAAATTTTAGTAGATACTATCATAAGAATATGTTATAAAGTATTCATCAAGGTAAAAATTGGCCCCTTAGCTCAGTGGTTAGAGCAATCGACTCATAATCGTTCGGTCGCTGGTTCAAATCCAGCAGGGGCCATAATAAAGAATTATCAATATTATGATGTAAAAAATATAACATGTTCAGTACATTAACCTTTAGCAACGTATAAAAATAATATTTAATATATAAATTACAAAACTAATTTATGACACAAATATTGTTGTTTATATTAATGAATAAATTTTTTTTATATGTATCAATACATGTACTCAATTTTTTGTTAAAAAAAAATACCTGTTAGTAACAAAAATATTTAAATAAGTAAAACGTATGTTTTAATTAATAAAAAATTGAAAAGAATAACTACAATTACTTATAATTAAATATTTTTAATCATAAAGGTAGTAAAGATATTATTTTTATAAAAAATAAATATACATTTTGAATATTCATTTAAACAACAATGTTAAAAAACTTTTTTAATATAAATATAAGTTTTTAACTAATTAGTATCCTGAATGACCGAAACCTTTACCCCCTCTACAACTTAAAGAAAAATTAGTAACTATATTAAAATTCACTTTAATAATAGGTAAAAAAACTATTTGAGCAATACGCATTCCTGGTTTAACACAAAAAATAGTATCACTTCTATTCCAAACAGATACCATAATTTCCCCTTGATAATCTGAATCAATCAAACCTATAGAATTCCCTAAAATAATACCATGTTTGTGCCCTATCCCAGATCTTGGTATAATGATAGCAGAAATTTCAGGATTTTTAATAAAAATAGCTATACCAGTAGGTAATAATTGTGTTGTATTTTTTTTTAAATAAAGGTTTGTAGTAGTACAAACGCATAAATCTATTCCAGCAGCACCTTTATTAAAATAAGTAGGAAACGGAAAATTTTTTCCTATCCTAGAATCTATTATCTTTATATCAATGTTTTTCATAAATTTACACTTTTAAATAAAATTTTTTTTTAAAATAACTATATTGTATATAAAAAGTTATTGATCACAACCATTATTAAATATGTTAACATAATAAATATGTCGATTGTTTTTATAAAAAATAAAATATTTATAAAATATATACTCCAAAAAATATTTGTTATAAAAATGTGAAAATGTTTCAAAACATTTTTTAACAAATTAATATTTAATTAATAAAAAAATTTATTTCTAAAATAAATATGCACTGTTTATTTATTTTTTAACAAATTTTTTTAAATAAATTTAAACATATAATACATAAAATGTATCACATATTCTTATATATAAATTGTTATCCATACAACAACATTGTTACTAACAAATATTTAATATTTAAAAAAATATGTCTACACTATTTTTGTGCAATAACTTCAACATCAAAAGTAGTATTAATATTAATATAGGGTTCAAAAATTACTTTGTATCTACCTAATGTACGTATAGGACCATTTAGTATATTAATTTCATTTTTACTAATTTTACAACCTAATAAATTAATTTTTTTTATTATATCTTTTCTATTAATAGAACCAAAAAGCTTTCCTTCTTTACCTGATTTAGAATATACTTTTATATTACCTAGCGAAACTATTAATTCAATTCTTTTTTTAGCATATAAAATTGCTTTTTCCACTTTTAATTGTAATTCATATTTTTTTACTTTTAATATTTTAATGTTATTTTTAGTTGCTAATATTACTTTTTCTTTAGGAATTAAAAAATTCCGAGCATATCCAGACTTAACATTAACAATTTCTCCTTCTAATCCTAATTTTTTCATATTAGTCATTAAAATTACTTTCATTTTTATATATCCTTTATAATTATTTATGATGATCTGTATAAGGAATCAAAGATAAATAACGAGCTCTTTTAATAGCTTGAGATAATTGACGCTGATATCTTGCTTTAGTACCTGTTATACGACTTGGAACAATTTTACCACTTTCAGTTATATAATTTTTTAATATTACAATATCTTTGTAATCTATTTTATCTACTTTTTCAGAAGTAAATCGACAAAATTTTCTTCTTCTAAAATATCGAGCCATATTCAAATACCTCAAATAAAAAAATCATTAGAATAAATACTTACATCTATAACATTAAACATTATTTAAACAGTCATTAAATTTTTTAATTAACATTTTTATAATTATACTGAGTATACAAAAGAATAATTTATTACAATTAACTTATTAAAGTAAATTTTTGTACATAATCAACATGGTTTTAAGAATTAATTTTATTCAAACCTACCTTTGAATCTTTGTTTTCTTCTAAAATCTTAAGCATTGGAGATGCACCAGTCACTGCATTTTTTGTAGTAATAATTAAATTTCTTATAATAGAATCATCATATCTAAATTTATTTTCTAATTCATGAATTAATTCTGGATTTACTTCAATATTAATCAAAATATAATGAGCTTTATGTAATTTGTTAATAGAATAAGCCAACTGACGTCTGCCCCAATCTTCTAATCTATGTATTTTGCCTTTACTATTAATAATAATATTACTATAACACTTAACAATTTCAGAAATTTTTTCACTTTGGTTAGGATGAATTATAAGGATAATTTCATAATGACGCATTTATATAACCTTTTATGTTTATAATTATATTAATCATAATTTTTTATAAATTTATATATTATAAAATATTTTTTTAATATATTAAGTAAAAATACTTATATTTTTTATTGTGATCTATCAATAATAAATTCTATTCTATAAACAATTCAAATTATTTGTTTAACGATAATTACCATGACTATTATTCAATTAATTTCTAAATAATCTATATTGTTTAAATAAAATTAATTTAAAAAATATATAATAAATATTCTTTTTAAATTATCTTTAATTCTATCATATTATTTTTAACATTTATTTTTATAATTTTGACATTTAAAATGTCTCCTACATGATATTTTTTTTTATTTTTTTTACCAATTAATTGATTTTTATTAGGGTAAAATATATAAAAATCATCTTTTAAACTTGATAAACGTAACAATCCATCAATATGAAATTTATCTAGCTCTACAAATAAACCAAAAGAAGTAATAGTATGAATTACACCTTGATGTATATTTTTCATCTTAATTTTTAAAAAATGACATTTTATTTGATCAAGTACATGCCTAGTAACTTTTTCTATACGATTTTCAAGATTAGATAAATAATCACCTAAATATTTAATATGTTCTTCAGTATATAAATAACCACCTGTATAATATCTGTTAGTATAACTTTTTTTATTACAATATAGTAAATATTTAATAATTCTATGTATAATTAAATCAGAATACCGTCTAATAGGAGATGTAAAATGTGTATACGACATTAAACCTAAACCAAAATGCCCTACATTTTTATTACTATAAATTGCTTTGTTCATTGAACGTAATAATATTTTTTGAATAATTTGATCACATGGATGTTTTTTAATCATAGTTAAAAAATGTATATAATCAACTGATGATACATTACTTTGAATATGAATAGGTAAATTAAATTTTTTTAATATCAATCGCATATTTAAAATATTACTTTTAATAGGATAACTATGAACTCTAAACAAAAGTACTTTATTATTTTGAATAATATATGTAGCTGCTAATATATTTGCTAAAATCATACATAATTCAATTAACTGATGAACTAAATTTTTTTGATGAATAAATATCTTTTTAACTTTAAACCGATTATCTAACACAACTTTTGATTCATGAATTTTAAAAAAAATACACTTTTCTAATTCATTAATTTTTTTTAAAATTAAATACATTTGATATAAATTATTTATTGAAATTAACAATTTTTTATATTTTCTACACCAAAATTGATTTTTATTCCATATTTTCCAAACAATATTATAACTAAGACGAGCTTTAGAGTTAATCACAGCTTCATAAAATTTATATTCAAGTACTTTTTCTAAATCTGTAGAAATAATAATATCACATACTAAACATAACCTATCTTCATGAGGAATTATAGAGCAAATATTATTAGATAGTTGTTTTGGTAGCATAGATATAACTTTAGAAGGAAAATATATTGATGCCCCTCTTTTTTTAGCTTCTTCATCAATGTAAGTGTTAGGTCTAACATAATAACTAACATCAGAAATAGCTACTATTAAATTCCATCTATTTCCTACAAGAGATTTACAAAAAATTGCATCATCAAAGTCTTTTGCGTCTTCTTCATCAATAGTTATAAAATCTAATGTTCTTAAATCTATTCTTGTAATATTTGATATAATATTACTATTTTTATAATTTAAAATTTCTTGCTTTAACTTATCAGACCAACTTTCAGGAATAGAATTTTTATGAATTATATTTTTTATTATAGTTGAAATATCCATAATTAACCTAACGTACTATTATTACATAGTTTAAAAATATTAACAATAATACAAAATATCATAATGATAATTTATTTAACAATGGTTTTTGCATTCATGTAAAATAATTAATAAAATATAATATATTTAACTTAACTTATTAAAAAATAATTATTTTAAAATATTTTTTTACATCACTACAAATTTATACATCTGTAATTTTTTTGTAATATTATAAAAAAATAAAATTTGCTAATATTATTTTCTATAATAAATATATAAATCGTACAAATACATATAAGTAAAAATGTACATGCATAAAAATATTTTTACATTTCATTGATCAGTCATCATGATTCTGATTACTAAAAAATCAGTCGCATTTAACAACTTATAAACATTTTATTTTTAATTTTAATGAAAAAATTTATTTTTTTTAATCTTTATCTTGTAAAGATTAGCTAATTATTGTATCAAATATGTCTATATTTTATTAAATTTATTTAGAAAAAATTAGATGTCAATTAACTAATATTTTTTTTAAAAAAAATGGTTTTACATAAAAAAATATTAAGTAAATAATTACAAAACGTTATATTGAATTTGTCAATAAAAAAATTAATTAAAAACATTTTTATTTATAAAACATCATAATATTTGAAAATTCAAATGTAAAAAAACATCAATTTACATAATTAAATAACGTATTAATAGCAAATAAATTATATATTTCAAATATATAATATATAATATTGTATTTTATACAATTAAAAAAAAACATTTTGTTTAACGTAAATTTATATCTTTTAATATTATTGTATCTAATCTACTAGGTCCTGTAGAAACTATACTAATTGGAATTTCTAATATTTCTTCAATTCTAAGAATGTAATTTTTAGCTTCTATAGGTAATAAATTAAACTGTGTAATTTTATAACAACTTTGACTCCATCCAGGTAAAATTTCATAAATAGGTTCAATGATATCCCAATCACTTATGATATATGGAATTTCCATATTACATTTACCAGTTTTACTATTTTTATAACCAATACATATTTTTAACTCATTTAAATCATCTAAAACATCTAATTTAGTTAAACATAAAGAAGTTACAGAATTTATTTGAATACTTCGTTTAATAATAACTGTATCTAACCATCCTATTCTTCTACGACGGCCAGTAGTGGTACCAAATTCTCTTCCTTTTGTACATAAGTGTGTACTGATTCCATCTAATATCTCTGTAGGGAAGGGGCCTGACCCAACTCGAGTTGTATATGATTTTGATACTCCTATAACATTGTTAATTTGTGTAGGACCAACTCCCGCTCCTGCTGTCACTCCTCCAGATATAGTATTTGAAGATGTTACGTAAGGATAACTTCCATGATCTACATCTAAAAGAAACCCCTGTGATCCTTCAAACATTATGGACAAGTTGTTTTTAATCGCGTTACATAATATAATAGGCACATCCCCTACTAAATCTAATAATAAATCTTTATATTGTAATAACTCTTGTAAAACATCACTTATTAAAATAGGTGTTTTATGATAAAAATGTACTAATTGATGATTGTAATATCTTAATACTTTTTCTAAAGAACTTATTACAAAATTTTCATTATTTAAATCACCAATACGTAAACTTCTTCTTGCTACTTTATCTTCATAAGCTGGCCCAATACCACAACCAGTAGTCCCAATTTTATCTATTTCTTCCCTAGCTTTATCCATAGCAACATGGTATTTTAACACTAAACTACAATATCCTGAAATAATTAAACGATTCTTAATAGAAACATTATGTTTTTTTAACATATTAATTTCTTTTACTAAAGCTGAAGGAGAAACTACAACTCCATTACCTATAATACATATTTTATGTTTATT
Source organism: Buchnera aphidicola (Nipponaphis monzeni) (assembly GCF_006741185.1). Lineage (NCBI taxonomy): Bacteria > Pseudomonadati > Pseudomonadota > Gammaproteobacteria > Enterobacterales > Erwiniaceae > Buchnera > Buchnera aphidicola. The sequence continues at coordinate 555,860 of NZ_AP019379.1, forward strand.
TAAAATTCCTGAAGGTATTAAATGTAAAATTATTCTGTTATTATTAACAATAATAGTATGGCCTGCATTATGCCCGCCCTGATATCTAACTATATATTTTACTTTTTCAGTTAAAAAATCAACAATTTTCCCCTTTCCTTCATCTCCCCATTGCATACCTAATACTACAACATTTTTAGCCATAACGAGTCCTTTAAAATAGAAAATGTATTATTTGTATTAAATAATTACTAATTAAATCATTTAAATATTTTTTTATTGAAAAATGTTAAATATTATTTTTTTTAAAAAAATTGTTAGAGTAATATATAAACAAAATAAAATATACTTAAAAATATCAACAATAATTTAATATTAATTAATTATAGTTGATATAAAGAAATAAAATAACCTACACAAATAAAAATATAGTTTTAAAAAATATTATTTTTATTTAAAACATTTTAAATAATTATTCATAAAAAATAATTTATTGATCTAATTTAATTATTAATACTGTTTTAATGTCACAATAACTTTATTACTTTATTATCAATTCTATATCTATTTTTTTTTAAATTTTTTATTTGTTAATACTTATTATTTCATAAAATATTATATTTCTAAAAGAATTTTATATTAAAAAAATACTTTTAGAAATAAATTAATTGTATTAATAAAAAAATATATTATTTATATATCTATTTTTTTATATTATTATTTAATAAATCTTTAATTATTATTTGATAATAAAAATATCGTTAAATTTTGTTAGTAATTATTTTTTTTTTTGAATTAATCAAGTAAACTACAAAATAAATTAATATTTAATACTAATTTTATATTCACAAACAATTTATTGAAAGTATTTAATAATTTATTATATATTTAAATATTCTGTAATAATATTTCATATGTTAATTTATTTATCACTAATTAATACCTCTAAGTTAACAATATTAGTTATATTTATAAAAAATAAAATGTTTTTTTTAAAAAAAATTTGATTTAATTTAATATTTTAACAAGTATTTTATTCTTTTTAACAATAAATTTATCTATAAATATTATTTATAATTTTTATCTGTATATATAATATTAATAATGTTAATACGTAAAATATCAAATATAATATTTAATGTATAAAATAAATTATTCAATATATTACGGACACTATTTTACTAAACATTAAAAAACTTACTTTTTATATACATAAAAAATAAATAATTCATTACAACTAATAAACAAAAAAAATTAAATAATCTAAAATATAAACCTATATTTTATATATTTGTATTCTTAATTTTAAATGTAATGTATAATTATACGTATTACATATTTTCTTTAAAAAAATATATTTAAAATGTAATAAATACTAACATTTGATAATGCTACATTCAAACATTTAAAAAACATATAAAAAAATTAATTTCATTTAATAAATTTTTTAAATATTTCAATAAAAAATATACTATTGTTTTATAAATTTTTTATTATCATCATAATAATGATATTGTATAATATAATATATATTAAAAATTTTCATGAGACAATTATTTAATAAATTTACATTATAAAAAAAATTTTAAAAATAAAAATTTTTTTATAAATTTTCAAAACATATGATTTTTTGATACTGTACAATATATATATTGTATAAAAAATTTTTTTTAAACTTATATTTCTATTTTAAACAACATTATATTAGTATAATCTTTCACATCTTTATACATTTTTAACTTTTTTTAAAATTTATATAAAATCACCAAAAAATTAAAACTTATTCTTCATAAAAAAATATTATATAAAAACTTACTACTTAATACAATAATTCAAACATTATACATTTAAGTATTTCTTTTATTTTTTTGGTAATAAATAATTTATATAAAATATATAATTCATCGCAAAATTGTTTATACTTAAGTAACCAATAACATTTATTAATAAATTATTGATCATTTACTTTAAAAAAATAACCTTAGAAATAATAATAAAAAATAATTAACAAAATATTTATTATTATAATAATTATCTATATAAATAAACAACGCTCTTATTCAATTATTAATATTTTTTTTTAAAAATTAATTTTATACAGTCACAACAACAACATTTTAATGTAATATACAATACATTAAGTATTTAAATTTTATTAAAATTATCGTAGAAATTTTATTCTATTTTACAACTATAAAAAAATTACTTATTATTTAAATAAACATACAAATTATATTTTATAAATTAAATTTAAAATAACAAAAAATTTAATAAAACAAAATTAAAAAAACAACTTATAAAAATATTTTTTATATAAATGATTGTTAATGATTCTTTCATAAATAATTAACATCTATTATGTAAATCATATTTGTTTAAAACATTTAATTATTATTTACTATAAAATAATACAACATAACATGTAATTAACTATTTTATAAATTAAACATTAAATTTCAAGATCATAAAACGTACTATCAATAACTAGTGATAATTTTATTAAAAAAATAACCTTTTTTATATATAAATATTTTAAATATTATTAAAATGAATTATTAAATAACTAATAACTGTTTTTTTTTAAAAAAAATATTTATATTATTTATAAAATTTATTCACAAAAATTTTTTTAAAAATATTATTTATAATAAAAACCATTAATACAAAATACATTCTATAATATTAAATACTACAAAATAGTATTCTTAAATATTAAAAAACTAATTAATTTTATTTATTTTAAAAAAAATAAAAAATATAAAACGAATAAATGATATTACACACTTATTTATTAATACTATAAATTTATAATATTTAATATTTGTTTAATATGATATTGTTGATAACTTGATTCTAAATAATGTATATCTTCCCATTTACGTAACCATGTAATTTGATGTTTAGCTAATTTATTAGTTGATAAAATAGTATCCAACACCATATCATTATAATTAATTTTTTTATGTATATACAACCACATTTGAGAATAACCAATACATCGCATTGAAGGTGAATTTAACGTTAAACCCCATTTGTTAATTAATTGTTTCACTTCTTCTTCAAAACCTATTTCTATCATTTTTTTAAATCGATTTTGAATTCTGTTAATTAACCACTCTTTATTAGATGGAATAATTGAAAACTGAAATAAATTATATGGAAATTTTGAGTGCTTTACTTTTAACTGCTCACTTAAAGTGTATCCTGAAAGAAAGTATACTTCTAAAGCTCTAAGAATTCTTTGTATATCATTAGGATGTATTTTATTAGCTGATAGTGGATCTATTTGTATTAATTTTTTATATAAAAAAATGTTTCCCTTTTCATTTATTTCTTTTAAAAAAAGAGTTCTTAATGCAATATTTCTTTTTGGTAAAATAGCTAATCCATTTAACAATATTTTAAAATATAACATTGTTCCTCCTACCAACAACGGTATCTTCCCTAAAGAAATAACTTTTTTAATTTCTTTTAAAGCATCGTAATAAAAATCAGCTACTGAATACAATTCATTTGGGTTTTTAATATCTATCAATCTGTGGGTAACAGTATTCAATTCCCTTTCAATAATTTTAGCTGTACCAATATTCATTTCCTTATAAATTAATTTAGAATCTACACTAATTAATTCTACAGGAATAATTTTTTGAAGATTAACTGCAAGAGCAGTTTTTCCACTAGCTGTAGGACCCATTAAAAAAATTACAATTGGAAATTTTTTTTTCACTATTATAAAGCACTCAATTAAAATTTGTTAAAAATTTTTTATTATTTAATAATATTTAAAAAAAATTATATGACAAATTATTTTTTATAATACATACAAATATATATAAATATATATTAAAGTATCTAACAAAAGTATGTTTTTCATAACAAAAAAAATTATTTTTTATTATTTGTATTACTTTTTTAAATTATTTTACAAAAAACATGTTCCCAATATTATACGGATACTTATAATTCCATCATTAATAATAGCTATATTGCGATTAACAATCTAAACATTAAGTTAATAATTAATATTTAAATTATTACTACATTAATGCTGTTGAATAAAAAAAATTATTAATTTTTTAAAATTATAAAAAAAATTTAAACTAGTAATTATTAATTATCTGTCCATTATTTTATTAAAATGTTTAGTAATATATTATTTATTAGTAATAATTAATATTAAAAAAATTAAAAAAATACAAATTTATACATATTAACTTATCAGTCATTAAACTTATTTATTTAATATAAACTAAGCTATTAGTTAAAAATTTTTAAAAGATATATTAAAAATTTTTAATAAATTTATTGTTTAACATGCTTAAGTGTGTAAAATTAATATTTATTAATTTTAAAATAAATTTTTTCATTATTAGAAATATATTATTTATTTACAGTATAACAATTTCGTTAAATTAAAAAACTATTAAAAATAATAACTTTACTTAAGGTGAATATATTACAATTCATATTGTGATCGTGTTGTATAAAATATGTTATTCATAACTAAAAAAACTTATTAAGTATAATATAAATTATGATAGAATGTTTATTCTTTCCATTGTTTGTAATAACTAATTAAATTTTCAGTTGAAGAATCATAACTAGAAATATTCAATGTTTTATTTAATTTTACAAAAATTTTTTTGGAAAGTATTTTCCCTAACTCAACTCCCCATTGGTCAAAACTAAATATATTAAAAATTACCCCTTGCGTAAAAATTTTATGTTCATATAACGCTAATAATAAACCTAACGTATATGGTGTCACTTTTTTAAGTAAAATAGAATTTGTTGGCCGATTTCCCAAGAAAACTTTAAAAGGTAAAGCATGATTTTTAAATTCAATATCATTTTTAAAATCATTAAAAATGATATCACTATTTGTTCCAAATGCTAATGCCTTTGTTTGAGCAAAAAAATGTGACAATAGAATTTTGTGATGATCATCTAATTCATTATGACTATTAATAGCAGCTATAAAATCACATGGAATAATTTTTGTACCTTGATGCATTAATTGATAAAATGCATGTTGTCCATTTGTACCCGATTTACCCCATATAATAGGTCCTGTTTGCCATGTTACTAATTTTCCATTTCTATTAACACATTTGCCATTAGACTCCATATTTGCTTGCTGTAAATATTCAGGTAACCTATGTAAATACTGATCATAAGGTAATATAGCTTCTGTTTCCATTCTAAAAAAATTATTGTACCAAACGCTAATAAGCGCTAATAACACTGGAATATTTTTTTTAAAATCTGTTTCTAAAAAATGTCTATCCATAGCATGTCCACCTTCTAAAAGTTTCATAAAATTTTTAAAACCAATAGAAAGCATTATTGATATACCAACAGAAGACCATAAAGAATAACGACCACCTACCCAATCCCATAATTCAAAAATATTCTGTTCGTCAATTCCAAAAGACTTAGCTTTTTGAATATTCATAGTAACAGCACAAAAATGTTTCGATATAAATTTTTTATGTTTAGCATACTTTAATAACCAATTACAAGCACTATTAGCATTAATCATAGTTTCTTGAGTAGTAAAAGTTTTTGAAACTACTATGAACAATGTTGTTTCTGGATTTACTTTTTTTAAAACATTTAATAAATGAGATCCATCAATATTTGAAACATAATGAACTTTTAAATAGTTACGATATGGAGTTAATGCATCATAAACCATATGTGGGCCTAAATCAGATCCCCCTATACCTATGTTTACTATATCAGTAATATTTTTATTAGAAAACCCTATCCAAATCTTGTTAATAACTAATTCTGAAAATATTTGCATTTTTTTTAAAGATTTATTAATACATGACATAATATTTTCACCATGAACTATCATTTTTTTATCAATTTGGTTCCTTAGCGCAACATGTAATACAGGTTGATTTTCAGTATAATTAATTTTTTCTCCATTAAACATAGACTGTATTGATGATTTTAATTTCATTTCATTAGCTAATTGTAATAATTTATTAACAGTTTCACTAGTTATTCTATTTTTAGAAAAATCTACTAATAATTGATTATCAAAATTAATAGAAAATTTTTCGAATCTATTTGAATCATTGTAAAATAAATCTTTTATATGTACGTTTTTAATTTGTTCAAAATGTTTTTTTAATTCTACCCATGCTTGTGTATTTATAGGATCAAGATATTTCATTTAATAAACTCTTATGATATGAATTTGAAATCAATAAAATATTAAATAAATTTAATATAATAAAAATTACTATAATATTTACTATATAAAATACTAAAAAAATCAAATCATTTATAAATATATAAAATGTTATATAAAATATCAATTTTACAATATTTTTTTAAAAAAATATTTAATGATTTTATTAATACAAAATATATTTTTTGTTAAAATAGATTGTATACATACTACATTATCATAATGATAACAAAATTATAATAATTTTAACAACTAAAAATATAACAGTATTCTTATAACAGCATCTTTACATTTAATTTAAATTAATTTTTTAAACGAATTAATTATTGTAATAATATTAATATTTATTAATAAAAATAAATTATTCATTATAATAACAATTATTCACTAAAATTTAAAAAATATAAAAAAATATAATGTTAAAACCTATTATTTATAATAATATTTAAAATTCTTAAAAAAATTAATATCTCATTAAATAATTTTAGTTAATATAATCTATCCATAACTAATAAAAAATTAATATAAAATATAATAAAATATTACCTTCATACATTTCATAAATAAAAAATATATAATTAAATTATAAATATATACATTATAAAAAAATATGTTTTGCAAAAAAAATGTTTATATAATTAACATAGTTCATATAAATTTAATGAATATTCAATAATATATTATTAAAATTATGTTTCTAATTTTTTATTCAATAATATATTGATATTATATAAAAATAACATCACATTAAATAATACTATTTTTTTAAAAATATAATTTTTTTTTAGAAAATAATTTTATATATAAAACATATATTTTAAACGTCTAAAACAGATATAATTATATATATTTAATACTGCGCGACAAAAGATAGTAACTTGCTTTTAAATACAATTATTACTAATATAATGAATAATTTTATAAATTATTTAATCATATTAGTTAAACATGTTAATGTTAATCAATTTATTATTAAAAAATTTTTTACATATATAAAAAATATAATTGTAAAAATAGTAAAAAATTTTAGCTTAATTTAAATTATCTCAAATAAATTACCAGTTACTATATGATACACTAAATAAATGTACAAAGACGCAAAAATTAAGTGACCTGAATTATTTAAGTCAAAAAATATTTGCAATACTTTAAAAATGTACAATTGTACATTTTAATAAAAAATAATTAATAACATAATGAATAAAAGTAATTTAATTTGGATTGATTTAGAAATGACTGGGTTAAACCCTGAAAAGAACTATATCTTAGAAATAGCAACTTTAATTACTAATTCTCACTTAAACGTTATAGCAGAAGGCCCTGTTATACCTATATATCAATCTGAAAAAACACTAAATATCATGAACAATTGGAATTGTACTACTCATACAAAAAATGGACTAATTACAAGAGTAAAAAATAGCCTATTTAATGAAAAAATGGCCGAATTAAGTACAATTAACTTTTTAAAAAAATGGGTACCAGAAAATACATCGCCTATGTGTGGCAATTCAATTGGCCAAGATCGACAATTTTTGTTCAAATATATGCCAACTTTAGAATTATTTTTTCATTACAGAAATATTGATGTTAGTACGTTAAAAGAGTTAGTTTATCGATGGAAACCTGAAATTCTAAAAAAGATTAAAAAAAATAATATACATTCTGCTTTACATGACATTTATGCATCTATTTCAGAATTATCATTCTATAAAAAACATTTTATTCAAAATTAGTTTTAATGACTATAAAATATGCATTTTCATAAAAAATTTATAAAGATTCTTGAATTATATATTTTTTTGTGTTTAACTATAAGAACATAATATATTAATTGATGCGGGAATAGCTCAGTTGGTAGAGTGCAACCTTGCCAAGGTTGAGGTCGCGAGTTCAAGTCTCGTTTCCCGCTCAAAAATAAAAATACATTTAGTATTAAAGTATACTCATATTTAATTTCTATTTTTTTAAAAAAAATATCTATTTTAATAACAAAACAATACTTCTTATATCAACATCATATTATTGATAACTACTATAAATTAATTAACTATTATGCAATAATAAAAAAATTATATTTACTAAAATTATTAAAGTTATTTATGTTCCTTAAAAATAAATTCTAAAATTATCAATTTTCAATTGATATTTAATTTTAAAACTATATTAAATATTTAACTATATTTTTAAAAAAAATTGTTATACTTCATAATCATATTATTTACTATTATAAACTTACAAATAAAAATCTTTCCAAACACATTATATACAGTTTAATATTTAAATAATTGATTTAAATTCATAATTAATAATCTATAATACACAATATTGTGCTAAAAATTATAAATTAAAAAAAAATTATTTATCATAATATTTAATTTTATTCAATTTATTTTAAGTAAGCATTGTTAATATACAAACAAACTTTAATAGTATCATTTATTACTTATAATAAATTTAATAATAATTTTTATTTATAACCTATGGGTATAAAATCAATTTCTTAAAATTCGTAATAATGCAATAAATAAAACAAATAATAATAAGAGTAATAAAAATTATTAATTAAACATTTTTTAATATTTTTAACATGTTAATATGTAGCAACTACTAGTAAATACTTTTAAATTTTTATTTATGTATTATAATAATAATATTTTGCTTCTAATTTAGAAATAATTATCTTTTTGTTTTAGTAAAAATTTATTTCATAATTTTGACATACAATACTTTACATTTTGAACATGTAATATTAAAAACATTACTAATATACTTCAAAAGTTGATTTAAATTAATTTTAAAAAATAAATAATTAATAATAAAATTATTTACTATATTACTAACATTCCCATAACAAAAAATTTTTAAATTTTTAGGAATAATTTATTTTAAAAAATATTAATAAATTTCAGTATAAAAAACACATATATAATTTATTATCAATTATATAATAAAAAAATTATTTAAATATAAAAAAACAATTATGAATAATATAAAACATGTTATTTGAATATCATAACAACAAACTAATTTGTTTTGTTAAGCAGTAATACCATACTTACAAATAAAAAAAATTGTCTATAAAATATAGAAAAATAAATTAGGTTAATTTTTATAAATTAAACCTAAAAATATTATAAATATATAAAACATCAAAATGCACATTAAAATATTAAATTTATTTTCAATAAAAAAACTATAAGAATAATTCAAACAAATTTAATATAAATATTATTAATAAATAAGATAACAAAATAATTTAAAAAAATTAACAATTAATATGTATGATATTTGTATTATATCAATAATATTAAAAAATATTTATTTTTTATTTATTTAAAATTAATTTTAATAATAATTTTTGTTGTATACAATTTTACTAAAAAATGACTGTAAAACTAAAAAATAACATTATTTTTAATAATTTTATAAATTATCATAATATACATGTAAATGTAATCAATCATTTAATCAATTTTTTAAAAATAGTATAATATCGATATTAATATTAACTTTATTAAAGTATTAAAATAATAATATTATGTAATAAAAACATAATTATTTATAACTATATAAAATATAAAAAATATTTTTATGTAAATAATTTTGTTAATAAAAACTAAAATGAAAATATATAGCGTGTAACATATTTTTTATTGAATTAACGTACAAGACTAGTAAAACGTTTATGAAATTTTTCAACACGACCACTAGTATCAACAATACGCTGTTTTCCTGTATAAAATGGATGACATTTCGAACATACATCTAAAGTTAAATTTTGAGTTAATGTTGAAAAAATTTCAATAACGTTACTACAGGAACAATTAACACTAATTTTCGAATATTTAGGGTGTATATTTTTTTTCACGTTTCTTTCCTTTAATTAATTACTTATATATTTAAAATTACATTAATAAATCATTGAATATATTAAGTATATTACTAGTTTTTTATTAAACATATAAAAATTGTTTATTCAAAAAATTAATAATATAAACATATCATTATACATAACAAAATGTATATATTTACAACATAAGATTGTATATAAAAAAACTATCAATTACAATTATTGTTTTCAAGTAAATAATAAATACTAAATTGTTAGATTTTTTATAAATAAAAATACAATTGCTTTGATTATCATAAATAATCATTACTATCAAAACATTTAATAACATTTTTTATATTAAAACAATACAAGAAAACTAAACAAATTAATTTTATTTATTTAAAAATTAATAGATAAAATTAATTAAACATATTTATGTTAAAAATCAATTTTTAAAAAAAATAAGATTTAAAAAAAATATTTCATAAATTATTAAATTTGTCAAAAATTACTCAATACTAAAAATAGTTAAATTTTATTATAACAATTACAATTGTATATATTGCACTAAATTTAATACATAACATTACAAAGAACACCACTTATAAAAAATAATATATAAAAATTTAATAATTTTTGATTTACATAAGGTAATTATTCGTGACAACAATTTTAAGTGTTCGTCTAAAAAACCAAGTAGTCATTGGCGGAGATGGTCAAGCTACTTTAGGTAATACAGTAATGAAAAGTAATGTGAAAAAAGTAAGAACTTTATATAACAAAAAGGTAATTGCTGGATTTGCCGGTGGAACAGCAGATGCTTTTACTTTATTTGAGTTATTTGAAAAAAAATTAACAATGTATCAAGGACAAATTCAAAGAGCAGCTATAGAATTAGCAAAAGACTGGAGAACAGACCGTATATTAAGAAAATTAGAAGCTTTATTAGCCGTAGCAAATGAAGATACCTCATTAATTATTACAGGCAGTGGTGACGTTATTCAACCTGAGGATGATCTAATAGCAATAGGATCAGGAGGTTCTTATGCTCAAGCAGCCGCTAGAGCATTATTAGATAATTCTACGTTTAACGCAAAAGAAATCGTTCAAAAATCACTTAATATCGCTGCTAATATTTGTATTTACACTAATCATAGTTTTACAATAAAAGAATTACCTTCTAAAAAATAAGGATTAATCTTATGTCTGAAATGACTCCTAAAAAAATTGTTAGTGAATTAGACAAATTTATAATAGGACAAAATCAAGCTAAAAAAGCTGTAGCAATTGCTTTAAGAAACAGATGGCGAAGAATGCAATTAGAAGATGATTTACGTTATGAAGTAACACCTAAAAATATTCTTATGATTGGCCCTACAGGAGTTGGTAAAACTGAGATAGCAAGACGTTTAGCTAAATTAGCTTATGCTCCATTTATAAAAATAGAAGCTACAAAATTTACAGAAGTCGGTTATGTTGGAAAAGAAGTTGATTCAATTATTAGAGATTTAACTGATTCTGCTATTAAAATGATACGAATAGAAATTATTAAAAAAAACAAAAGTAAAGTAGAAAAGATGGCAGAAGAAAGGATTTTAGCTGTTTTAGTACCAACCGTTCAAAACAATTGGCGAACAAATGAACAAAATCATAGACCTTTAACTACTATTCAATCTTTTAGAAAAAAATTAAGAGATGGAAAATTAGACGATAAAGAAATTGAAATTAATGTATCTACTGTACCTATTGGAGTTGAAATAATGGCTCCTCCTGGAATGGAAGAATTAACAAATCAATTACAATCATTGTTTCAAAATCTAGGAAGTAATAAACAAAGTGTACGTAAGTTAAAAATCAAAGATGCTATGAAAATATTAGCAGAAGAAGAAGCTGCTAAGCTTTTCAATATAGAAGAAATAAAAAAAGCAGCAATTCATGCAGTAGAACAAAATGGTATTGTTTTCATAGATGAAATTGACAAAATTTGTAAACGAAGTAATATGTCAGGACCAGATGTTTCAAGAGAAGGTGTACAAAGAGATTTATTACCTTTAATTGAAGGCTGTACAGTTTCTACTAAACATGGAATGGTTAAAACTGACCATATTTTATTTATCGCGTCAGGAGCATTCCAAATTGCAACACCATCTGATTTAATTCCAGAATTACAAGGTAGACTACCCGTTAGAGTAGAATTACAACCACTAACAATAGATGACTTTGAACGTATTCTAACTGAACCAACTTCTTCAATAACAGTTCAATACAAAGCATTAATGGCAACAGAAGGAGTTACTATAAACTTTACTAAAAAAGGAATTCGGCAGATAGCAGAAATAGCTTGGAAAGTTAATGAATCTATGGAAAACATAGGTGCCCGTAGATTACATACTGTATTAGAAAGATTAATGGAAGATATTTCATTCCATGCTAATGACAACAAAGGTCATTCTATAGATATTAATAGCAAATATGTTACGAAACATTTAAGTCAATTAGCAGCAAATGAAGATCTTAGTCGATTTATATTATAAATCTTAAAATTTAAAGAACAAAAAGTACTAAATGTTTTTTTATCTTAGATTAATCTAAGATAAAAAAACATTAGTTATATAAATTTAACAAATTATTTAGTTAATATTTCAATATAATTTAATATATTTTAAGTACATTCTAAATAATAAATGTATTATTATACATAATTATTATTTATACCATATTTTATATTAAAGTATTTTTTAACAACTATTACAACGTAATAAAATTAAATATCTTAATATAAAATAAAAAACAAAAAATGCAAATATAATTTATATTATTAAATAAAATTAATATTTTAACATTATATTTTATATATAATATTTTTACTAATTAGTTTACAAATTAAATTTTTTAACAATTATTAAATAATAATTAAACAATCACTATATAAATAGCTCATCTTAAATAAACACATATAAATATATTTTAAATAATTCAATACATTTAAAAACTTTCTAATAAAAAATTAATCAATTCAATTATTATAGACAACAAAGAGTATAAAAATGACTATTTGGATAAATGCTACTATAACAAAAGTAAAAATATGGACTCCTAATTTATTTAGTATATTTTTAAAAGCTCCTATATTACCTTTTATTGCTGGACAATTTGCTAAATTATCTTTGATAAATAATGATGGTAAAAGAATTCAACGTGCATACTCTTACACTAATTCTCCTAATAATAAAAATTTAGAATTTTACATAACATTAATACCTTCCGGCAAAATTACTGAACTATTATATAAATTAAAACCTTTAGATAATATTATGATTAGCAAACAATCATTTGGCTTTTTTACATTAAATGAAATTCCAAATTGTCAAATATTATGGATGTTTGCTACTGGAACTGCTATTGGTCCATATTGTTCTATACTGCAAGAATATGAAAATATTAAACGCTTTAAAACCATAATATTAATTCATGCTGTCCGATATGTATCAGAGCTCAATTATTTACCTTTAATAAAAAAATTACAGAAAAAATATAAAAATAAACTACGTGTATTAACTATTGTTAGTAGAGAATATGAAAAAGATTCTTTATGTGGAAGAATTCCTGAATTATTATTGAATAAAAAAATTGAAAATAAAATAGGTTTAGAAATAGATATAAATAATTCTCATATAATGTTATGTGGAAATCCTTTTATGGTAAAAGATACATTATGTTTTTTCAAAAAAAAATATAATATAGAAAAACATTTTAGAAGGAAACCTGGACATATTACAACAGAAAATTATTGGTAAAATTATACTATTTGTATCATTACTTTTCTTGAAAAATAAGAGTTGTTTATACAACATATTAACTACACTAAAAGTATTCAATATAAAATTATTAATTCAATGGCCAACAAAATAATAATTTTAATAACTAATATATAAATACGAAATATAATTTTTTCAACATAATATATATTATACATATTAAAATTTTTATAAACTCACCTATATTATAATAAAAAAACGTATACATACAAAGAAAACTATTTATGTTATATTAATTTTTAATAGATTGTTATCAATTAGTTTAAATTTGTTTTTTATCATTTTATATTTATAAATAAACGTTTATTCACATATAGTAAAAAAATTTAATTTTGCTGAAGCAATATTATTAAATATATTTTCAAAACAAACTAATTCAACAACATTGATTATCAATTATTATATTTAATCTAAATAGTTTTATCATACACATCAAAATACTTAACTCAATTATATAATTAAAAAAACACTTTCTAATAAACTAATTAATTAATAACAATTACTATAAATACTAATTGGTTATGTTATAAATTAAAATATTTATTGTAACAATTTAAAACCAAACTATTTAAACACATATACAAAAAATCACTAAATGAATTTAATAAGTAACTACATGTACTATTACTGTTTAATAATAATTAAACTTACTTAAATTAATAACTAATAGACATTAATAAAATCGTTATTATTAATAACAGTAAATTTGTTCAAAATATTCAAGACACTTTTTATTATAAAAAATAATTTAAAAAAGATAAATAAAAAAATTATTACAAATAAAAAAATCGTAAAAAATAATATAATAATATAAATGTTACTATTTTTTTGAGGACGATATTTGGTTATTAATATCGTCCTCAACGACAAAAAATTTAAAAAATTTACTTTCAATATATTTTATATATTAAAGTATACTATTAACGAACAAAAAAAGCATTTTTCATTACTGGATGATTTTTCTTAGAAAAAATCATAGAAGAACGCATTCCTAATGAATGATATGGAGTTTGCATAAAATCATAAGTTGGTTTTAATTCACTTAAATTAGTTGCTACAATTCTAAAAGTATCTTTATCTAATGCATTAATTTTATATGAAACATGTGAATTATTAAAACGTAATTTAGATACTTCTGGATATTTACTCAATAAATTTGAATATGCTTGTCCGAATACTCCTTCATTTGCATATGTTGAAATTAACTGAATAGATTCAGCATTAGGTATTATGTTAATCATTTTTTTTAGTGCAATTCTAGCTGATGAAGTAGGTATTTTAACACCATTTATTTCATATGAAGAACGACCTAATTTTTTCAAAAATAAACTATGTAACATTGATTTACTTTGTAATGTTTCAAATGTATTTTGTAACATTGTTCCAAAATGTGATGCTTGAATAGCATGATCTCTATCTCTAAAAGCTTTCCAAGGTAATTCACTATTAATTTCTTCGTTGTTTAACGATGGACTAAGACTACGGGGATTAGAAGATTCAGAATGAACTTTAGAATCAATTTTCCCCGGATTTTTTGAATGAGAGTCATCAACAAACGACTTTTGTATTGTTTTATTAATAGAGTTTAAAATAAAAGCAAATCTAGAAGATAAATTTTGTACAAAAGAATTGACAGGATATGTAACAACAGAAGACAAATTTTCAGGTAATGATGCTTCTGAAATTGTTTTTTTAGCGCTAGTAACAATACTTTTAATCGCATGAAATACTGGAGTCAATCCTCTTAAACTATGACCAAATCCCAACAATTCTGCAAAACAAGGTCCATCTGGATGAACTGGTATTTCATCTTCATCAATAATATTTTTATTTTCTACTGTTACTGGTTTATCTATACGAGCATGTTTTTTATGAAATACTATAGGGTATTTTGGATCTAAAGATGTTTTTGAATATGTTAACGTTTTTTCTTGTGGTGATAAAGTAACAACTTCGCCCATTTCTGGTTTATTATGAATCTTTGCTGAATTATTTTGAGTTATATTTTTACGTAATCTCAAATTTTTTAAAAAATTAAAACTATTACCTTTAAATTCTATTTTTTTATCTATAAAAGAAATGGATGACATAACATTATGTCCTAATTTATTTTCCATATTTTTTATTTACTGCAATTTTATTTTTTAGTCAAGTAATTCATGAAATTTGCAAATAAAATATTTTAATTTATTTGCTAAAATTCTTTAAAAAAAATTAAAAATTATTGATCTGTATTAAAATTATAAATTTATTCGTATTAATTAAAATAATTATTAAATAATTGTTTTAATTAATACATAAAAATATTAAATAAGTTAAATTATAAATATAAAAATGACCTGAAAATTTAAAATTGAGCTTTAAATATTTACTATCTTACAAAAAAAATTAAATACATTAATCTAACTATTTGATTAAATATATATAATAAACTATAATAAAAAAATTTAATGAATATAACTGTAATTATAAAATTTATATATACAATAAAAACGTTTATTAATGAGTAAATCAAAAAAATAAATAAAAGTAATTCATATTGGAAATTACTAAATAAAAAATTAATAATTATAAAATTACCTAATACAATGTTAGTTAATTAAACAAAAAAAATAAATTACTTCAAAAAATAATCTTTATTACTAAAATACATTAGGAAATTAATAAAAAATTAATGTAACAGTTACTACTGTTACGAACAATTATAAAAGATAAAAATAACATATAATCTTAAACAAATTAAGACTTATTAGGTTAATAATAATTAATCTACATTTTATATAAAAAAAATTTTGTAATAATTTTAAAGTTCTAAATTTAATAAATAATATAGAATAAAATTCTATACGTAATATATAATATTAATATTAAAATACTACAAAGTAACTAATATTATTATATTTACATTTTATAATGTAAAAAATGTATACCAAATATCAATTGTTAAAAAAAATATTTTTAAACAATTTAAACATAAAAAAATTTTATATTTTAAATTAAGATAATTATCAAATATGATTTATCCTTTAAATTTAATAATAGCAAATTAATATTTATATATTAAAAATGATTAAATATTAATTCATATAAATAGTACACTAAATATATTTTTTTTAAAAAAAATATTTTATATATTTTATATATTAATAATTCCGTCATATACATGTGTAGAAGGTCCCTTCATATATACACATGATTTTTTATTTTCCCAAAATATCTTTAAAACTCCTCCAGGTAAATGAACTATTATATCACGTCCCATTGTTATTTTTTTTTGTAAAATACCCACTATTACTGCTGCACATGCTGCACTACCACAAGCTTTGGTTTCTCCTACTCCTCTTTCATATACTCTTAAACTGATTTCATTTGTTGTTTTAATTTGCATAAAACTAACATTTACTCCTTCCGGAAATAAAAAATGACGTTCTATTAATCCCCCTAAAAATGTTACAGAAGTTTTAAAAATATTTTTTGTATTTACTATACAATGAGGGTTTCCTAATGACAAAACGCTACAAACGATATTTTTATCTTCTATAGTAATAGAATACTCCTTATTATACTCTGGAACTAAAAAAGGTATTTTATAAGGTTCAAAAATAGGCTTTCCCATATTAACTATTATTTCTTCCTTATCAATGTTATTAATATGTAATGTACTTTGTTTAGTATAAACATAAATATTTTTTTTAGTAGTTAATTTTTTTAGATAAACAAAATGAGCAAAACACCTAGCTCCATTTCCACATTGATATACTTCTTTTCCATTAGCATTAAATATTTTATAGAAAAAATCTAAATGAGAATATTTTGATCGTTCTACAACAAGTAATTGATCAAAACCTATACCTGTATTTCTATGTGACAATTGCGAAATAATTTTTGGAGTAAATAAAAAATTTTTATTTAAATTATTGACTATTACAAAATCATTACCAAGTCCATGCATTTTAGTAAATTTTATTTTTTGTTTCATACATAGTAAACAATAATAATATTATACAATACTACTATTATATAATACAATCATAACTATTACTAAAATAATATTAGACTCATAAGTAAATAAAATTACTATTTTAACAAATACTAAATACTAAGTAATATTAACAATTATTGCAATAACAACATTATTAAAAAAATCAGTTAAGCAATAATATTGCTAAATAAAATAACTACTAACCATAAAAAAATAAATTAATAATTAAAAAAATATGTAATGTATTACTTATAAACAACTCGAATCAATATTATAAATGAATCTTTATAATTTAAATTATATTTTTTTATGTTACATTTAAAATTAAGTTAGCTCTCGGCGAAAGAGGATTTGAACCTCTGACCTACTGGTCCCAAACCAGTTGCGCTACCAAGCTGCGCTATTCGCCGATAAATATTTTTATGGGTGGTTAATGGGATTTGAACCCATGACCTCTGGAACCACAATCCAATGCTCTACCAGCTGAGCTATAACCACCATTACAAATAATTATTTGAAAAGTTCATATGCGCCTATCAGGATTTGAACCTGAAACCTTTACCTTCGGAGGGTAATGCTCTATCCAATTAAGCTATGGGCGCATTAACACTATGATTGATTTTAAATTCATTTAATTAAAATGTCCAGTACTTTCGTACAAAAATGATCATCAATCAATCAAAAAAATTAATTTTAATTAATCTTTAATATTTTTAAAAAAAATATTATAAATTTAACTTTTTAATTACTTTTATAATAAATTAAAATTATAAATTAATACATCATATATATCCAAATAATAATCATTGAAAAAAATATTTTTTTAAATTTATTAAAAAATAAATAAAATATAATTATTAATTTATTTCATTTTTAATACATTGCATGATTAGTATATTTCTAAAAAATAAATACTATTAAATAATTGTATCTTTTATTTAATAGATAACCTTTTTTTAAAAAAATTTATCGTCAATAATTGTTAATCTATTAAGAACGTTTCATCATATCAAAAAAATCATTGTTTGTTTTTGTCATAGATAATTTATTAAGTAAAAATTCCATTGCATCTATTTCATTCATAGGATGTATTATCTTCCTCAAAATCCACATTTTTTGAAGTTCTGATGCATGAGTTAAAAGTTCTTCTTTCCTTGTTCCGGACCTATTATAATCTATAGCTGGAAATACTCTCTTTTCCGCAATTTTTCTAGATAATGGTAACTCCATATTCCCAGTACCTTTAAATTCTTCATAAATTACTTCATCCATTTTTGATCCTGTATCTATTAAAGCAGTTGCTATAATAGTTAAACTTCCTCCCTCTTCTACATTCCTAGCCGCCCCAAAAAATCTTTTAGGTCTATGTAAAGCATTAGAATCAACACCTCCAGTTAAAATTTTTCCTGAAGCTGGTACAACAGTATTATAAGCTCTTGCTAACCTAGTAATTGAATCCAACAAAATTACAACATCTTTTTTATGTTCTACTAAACGTTTTGCTTTCTCAATTACCATTTCTGCTACTTGTACATGTCTAGAAGCTGGTTCGTCAAAAGTAGAAGCTACCACCTCTCCTTTTACTAACCTTTGCATCTCAGTTACTTCTTCTGGCCTTTCATCTATTAGTAAAACCATTAACACGCACTCTGAATAATTATAGGTAATACTTTGAGCTATATTTTGTAATAACATTGTTTTCCCAGCTTTAGGAGGTGCTACAATTAAACCTCTTTGTCCTAAACCTATAGGGGAAGCTAGATCTAATACTCGAGCCGTTAAATCTTCAGTAGATCCATTACCTCTTTCCATTCGTAAACGAGAATTAGCATGTAAAGGTGTTAAGTTTTCAAATAATATTTTATTTCTAGCATTTTCTGGTTTATCATAATTAACCTCATTAACTTTTAAAAGTGCAAAATATCTTTCACCTTCTTTTGGAGGTCTAATTTTACCCGAAATAGTATCACCTGTTCGTAAATTAAATCGACGAATTTGACTAGGAGAAACATAAATATCATCTGGTCCAGCCAAATAAGAACTATCAGCCGACCTTAAAAACCCAAATCCGTCCTGTAATATTTCTAAAACACCGTTTCCAAATATATCTTCTCCACTTTTTGAATGTTGTTTTAGAATTGAAAAAATAATATCTTGTTTACGCATACGCGCTAAATTTTCCAGTCCTACATTTTCACCAATAATAATTAATTCAGAAACCGGTGTATTTTTAAGTTCAGTAAGGTTCATGATAATAGGTTCTTTGTAAACTAGAGGTATATCTTGAAATAGTTATTATTGTTAATGTTATTTAAAATATATATTTTAAATATTTTTAACATTTGATTAAAAAATTTAAATACACACAGTATATTTAATGTATGTTGTATTAAAATTAAAAAATGTTTTTTTTATAAAAAGAAATATCTTTAGCATAATTATTTTTATAAATATATTATAATATACTTTGAATATATACACCAGCGGTTTCGCAGCAAAATACAAAACCGCATTATATTTTTTGTAAAGATTAGTTTATCGTTGTATTTAAGATGTGTTCTAATCGTTCTTGAGATATTACACCTACATTACTATGTATTACTTTTCCATTTTTAAAAAGTAATAAAGTAGGAATATTTTTAATTTGATATGTATTAATAATTTTAGGGTTATCATCAATATTAATTTTTACAACAATTAATTTTCCAACATATAATTTTGATACTGTTTCTAAAATAGGAACAAACGTTTTGCAAGGACCACACCAAGGAGCCCAAAAATCGACTAAAACAAATTTTTCATTTTGAATGACATTTTTTTTAAAAGTTTCATCAGTCACTTTAATAATATTATTATTCATGATTATTCCTATAAAATAAATTTTTTAAATTTAAAAAAATGTTAATCGTTTAATTGATTATTATATTATTTAAATTTACTTAATCAGCACATTTACGTAAATAAATATTACTATTAAAAATTAATAATTTGTAAATATACATAAAATGTGTAATCTATTTTAGATTAAATTACACAAATATTAATTATTTTGACAATTTTAACATTTTTTTTAAGAATTTTATTCTATTAATACTATTATTTAATAATATATTGCTATTAAAATTATTTTTTTGATTTATCCAAACTAAATCTTCTTGAGGTAATTCTAATAAAAATCTACTGTATTTAGATAAAGTTGTTAACCCATAATTACTACGTTTGTTAGCAAATGTTAAAGTTAATTCTTTTTTAGCTCGGGTCATACCCACATACATCAAACGGCGTTCTTCCTCTATATTATTTTGAGAAATACTAGAATAATGCGGTAAAATTCCTTCTTCTAAACCTGCTATAAAAACAAATGGAAATTCTAAACCTTTAGATGCATGTAAAGTCATTAAAAACACCCCTTTTAAGTGAGAACGTCTGTTAACATTTACATCTTCATATAAAGTTAAATAAGAAACGATTTCAGATAAGGTCATTTGAGGATGTTGACTATTCCCTATTAAAAGTTCATTAATTAAATTAACGAATATAGATATGTTTTTAACATTTTTTTTAAATTCTACTAAATCTTTTGAAGATTCTTTTAACCAATTTTTATAATTAATATTTTTTATAATGTGAGAAATAATTTGCATTGGTTGTACATCTGATAACACTATTGATTCTTTAATCCATTTAATAAATTTTTTTAAAGATTTTACCTTATTTTTACTTAAAATTTTTTCTAAATTATCATTGTAACAAGTTTTGTATAAACTAATATTGTTTTTTATAGCCCAACTTTTCAATTTTTTTATAGTAGAAATTCCTATTTTCCGACCAGGGACATTAATTACTTTTAAAAAATAAAAATTATCATTTGGATTAAGTATAAATTTTAAATAATTCATTAAAATTTTTATTTCAAAGAATTTTAAAAACTGAGTACGATTATTAATATTGTAAGGAATATGATTTTTTATAAAAATACTTTCTAATATTTTAGACTGTTGATTACTGCGATACAAAACAGCATAATCAGAAAATTGTGTGTTAAATTTTTTATAATGAGATACTATTTCTTTAGCAATATTTTTTGCTTCATATTCTTCATTAATGTTTTGTAAAATTTTAATTTTAGATCCATATTTTAGTTGAGTGATCAAACTCTTTTTATATATATGTAAATTATTAGCTATTAATTTATTAGAAGCTTTTAAAATTCTTCCAGATGAACGATAATTTTGCTCTAATTTAAATATTTTTAAATGAGGATAATCTATTTTTAAAAAGAGTAAATTTTTTGGTTCAGCCCCCCTCCAAGAATAAATAGATTGATCATCATCTCCAACTAAAGTAAAATTTTTCGGATTTAACATTTTTATTAAATTATATTGAATTACATTAGTATCCTGGTATTCATCTACCAATAAATAATCAACTTTTTTTTGCCAACGTAATCTTGCACTTGCATTATTTTTTAACAGTAAGGTAGGAATAAATATTAAGTCATCTAAATCTAATTTATTAAAATTATTTAAATGAAATTGATACAAATCATAGTACATTGCAAATGTTTTATCTAAATTTGTTATAGATTTTAGTTTGGCATTTAATGGATCTATTAACTTATTTTTCCAATAAGAAATTTTTGAGCTTAATTTCAATAATAAATCATTATTTTTTTTAAAAACTGATTTTGTAAATGTTTTTAGTAAAAAAAGTTTATCTTCTTGATTAAGTAAAGAAAAATTTGCTTTTAAATTTAAATGAAAAAGTTCTGACTTAATAATTCGTAATCCAAAAGAATGAAATGTAGAGATATTAACCTTTATTTTATTATTACAATTTTTAAAATGTTTAATTAATTGTAATTGCATCTCTTGAGCTGATTTATTAGTAAAAGTTATTGCTACGATATTTTCAGATTTAACTTTACATACATTTATTAAATATATTATTTTACTAATAACAACTCTAGTTTTTCCAGATCCAGCACCAGCTAATACTAAACAAGGACCATGAGAATATTTTATTATTTTTTTTTGAGTAATGTTTAAATACATATGCACACTGTTTACATAAATAAATTTTATTTTATACATTTAACATTTAATATAATTAAACATAAAAACAAGGGAAATTCCTTAAGATTTTCCCTTTGTAATACACTATATATGATATACTATAATATAGTTTTATTAAATTAATTATTAAAATTTATTGATTTCATATTAGTCATATATGATCTTAATTTTTTTCCTATTAATTCTATTGGATGATTTTTAATTGATTCATTAACTTTATATAAGTAACTATTGTTTATTAAATAATGATTTTCATTATTATCGCAAATACTTATACTATTTTCTATCATAAATTGATTTAAAATAGGAATAGCTGCATTAGCAAATAAATAACTACCATATTCTGCAGTATCAGATATAATAACATTCATCTCATATAAACGTTTACGTGCAATTGTATTAGCTATTAAAGGTAATTCATGTAATGATTCATAATATGCAGATTCTTCTAAAATACCTGTTTCAACCATAATTTCAAAAGATAACTCAATGCCTGCTTTTAATAATGCAATCATAAATGTACCTTTTTCAAAAAAAGTTTCTTCAAAAATTTTTTGAGGATATAAAGGAGCTAATTCAAAAGATGAGTTTTTTGATTCTTTTCTCCATTGATGTAAACAAAAATCGTTGTTATTCCAATCACATATCATTTTTGATGAAAAATCACCAGAAATAATATTATCCATATGTTGACAAAATAAAGGTTTTAATAGAGTTTTTAATTTTTCACATAATTCGTATGCTTTTATTTTATTAATATTTGATAATCTATCTAACATTAACGTGATACCTCCATGTTTAAGAGATTCAGTAAAAACTTCCCATCCAAATTGAATAAATGAACCAGCATACTTTTCATTAACATTTAAAGAAACTAATTTTTGATAATAAGATAAAGATCCGGCTTGCAACATACCACATAAAATAGTTTGTTCTCCCATTAAATCTGATTTTACTTCTGCTATAAATGAAGAATGTAATACTCCAGCTTTATGGCTACCTAAAGAAACAGCCCAAGCTTTTGCTATTTCTAATCCATTGTTATTAATATCATTATTAGAATGTACAGCTATTAATGTTGGTACACCAAAATTTCTTTTATATTCTTCTCTTACCTCTGTCCCAGGACATTTAGGAGCAACCATTATTACTGTAATATCTTTTCTAATATCGGCATTTATTTCTACAACATAAAACCCATGAGAAAATCCTAAAATAGCATTTTTTTTCATTAACAATTGTAATTTTTTGACAACATGTTGGTGTTGTTTGTCCGGAGTTAAATTAATCACTAGATCAGCTGTAGGTATTAATGATTCATATGTACCTACATGAAAATTATTAGTTTTTGCATTTTTCCATGACTCATTTTTTTTTGAAATAGAACTTTTTCGTAAAGCGAATGCTATATTAAGTCCTGAATCTCTCATATTTAAACCTTGATTTAAACCTTGAGATCCGCATCCGACAATTACTATTGTTTTATTTTTTAAATAATCAATACTATTAGAAAATTCATTTTTTTCCATAAAACGACATTTTTTAAGTTCAATTAATTTGTTTCTAAAATTTAAGTTATTAAAATAATTAGACATATGTACCTTTTAGTATTAAAAATATTTTATTAATAGAAATTAATTTTTTATTTATGATGAATAATATTTTTTTTCAAATGATTATTAATTAAATTTATTAAAAATATTTTTTATATATTATAAATTTAATTTAAAAAATAATTTTTTATATATAAATATTTATATATGTTGTTACTACATGTATTATTTTAATTTATTTATATTTCTCACTGCTCCTTTATCAGCACTTGTTGCAAAGTTAGCATAAATTTTCAATGCATTTGATATCTTACGTAATCTATTTAAAGGACGAAATGATTTTTCTTTTTTATTGTTTTCGTCATATAA
Source organism: Buchnera aphidicola (Nipponaphis monzeni) (assembly GCF_006741185.1). NCBI lineage: Bacteria > Pseudomonadati > Pseudomonadota > Gammaproteobacteria > Enterobacterales > Erwiniaceae > Buchnera > Buchnera aphidicola. The sequence continues at coordinate 580,676 of NZ_AP019379.1, forward strand.
TCTTTGCAATAATTTTTCTTTTGTAACTTCTAAAGTAATAATTCGTTTCGGAATATTAATATATATTATATCCCCATCTTTTACTAATGCAATTATTCCTTTATTTGCTGCTTCTGGAGAAATATGACCAACAGATAACCCTGATGTCCCTCCGGAAAATCTTCCATCAGTAATTAATGCACAATATTTATCTAATTTCATAGATTTTAAATAAGTTGTTGGATACAACATTTCCTGCATTCCAGGACCTCCTTTTGGTCCTTCATATCTAATTACAATTACATCTCCTTTTTTTATTTCTTTTCCAAGAATACCTTGAACAGCTGCTTCTTGACTTTCATAAACCTTTGATGTCCCTCTAAATACAAGATTTTTATGATCTACTCCAGATGTTTTTACAATACATCCATTTATTGCTAAATTACCATATAAAACTGCAATTCCTCCATCTTCACTGAAAGCATTACTAATAGATCTAATACACCCTGATTGACGATTTTTATCTAATGAATTCCATCTAAAATTTTGAGAAAAGGGTTGTATAGTTCGAACACCTTTAGGACCAGATCGAAACATTTTTTTTATTTTTTCATCAGAGGAAATCATAATATCATATTTTTTTATCATATCTTCTATAGTTAAACCTATGACATTTATTACTTTTGAATATATAAAATTACCTCTATATAATTCACCTACAATTCCCATGACACCTCCAGCTCTATGTAAATCTTCTACATGATACATATTTGTATTAGGTGCTACTTGACATATATAAGGAATTTTTTTAGATAAATTACTAATATCTTTCATATTAAAATCAATATTACCTTCTTGAGCAATAGCTAATAAATGTAATATAGTATTACTAGATCCTCCCATAGCAATATCTACTGCCATAGCATTATGTAATGCTAATTTATTAACGATGTTTCTAGGTAACACATTATTGTTTTCTTCTTTATAAAATTTTTTTGTAATTTTTACTATTAATCTACTAGAATCTATTAACAATTTTTTACGATCTTTATGAGTAGCTAATAATGTTCCATTTCCCGGTAAAGATAATCCTAATATTTCTGTTAAACAATTCATAGAATTTGCAGTAAACATTCCAGAGCAAGATCCACAAGTTGGACACGCAGATTCTTCTAAATTTTTTAAATAATTAAAATCAACATTTGGATTTTCCCCTTCTTTGATAGCATCAATTAAATTAATTTTAATTACTTTATTAAATTTTAAAATTTTCCCTGCTTCCATTGGACCTCCTGAGATAAAAACTGTAGGAATGTTTATGCGTAATGCAGCCATTAGCATTCCAGGAGTAATTTTATCACAGTTTGAAATACATATCATTGCGTCTACACAATGTGCATTAACCATGTATTCTATAGAATCAGCAATTAATTCCCTAGATGGCAATGAATACAACATTCCTGAATGTCCCATTGCTATTCCATCATCAATTGCTATAGTATTAAATTCTTTCGGCACCCCTCCAGATGATTTTATTTCCTCTTTTACTATTTGCCCTAACGATTGTAGATGTATATGTCCTGGTACAAATTCTGAAAAAGAATTAACTACAGCTATAATAGGTTTACTAAAATCTGATTCAACCATACCTGTTGCTCTCCATAATGCTCTAGCTCCAGCCATATTTTTTCCATGAGTCGTTTTCGATGATCGATACTTCACTATTTACACCTCTTTTTTAGATATGTAATAAATTCATCATTACCCTTAAACATAATTTGCAAATGTTTTTTAAAAAAAACATTTGCAAATTATGTTTAAGGGTAATGATGAATTTATTAAAATATTTTTTAATTAATTATACATAACTGATAACTTCTTATTTACATTAGAATTGATTTAGTATAAAAAAATAAATTGGCAGGGATAGAGGGAATCGAACCCCCAACTTTCGGTTTTGGAGACCGATACTCTACCAATTGAGTTATATCCCTAATACATAGAATTGAGTTTAATTTAATATATAAGTAGATTCTTATATAAAATATTATACTCTATAAATACCATTATAGTCTAGAAATATAAAAAATAATTTAAAATTATTAAATATAAATTTAATTTATAATATAAGTTAATAATTTGATGTTATATTAAATAAATAATAATAAAAATACTATAAAAAAACAAATTATTATAAAAACTACTAAATATCTTTATCGATAATGTTCATTATTTAGGAAAAATAAATATGAAACTTCCAATTTATTTAGATTATGCAGCAACTACTCCTGTAGATCATAGAGTAGTAAAAAAAATGTTAAATTTTTTAACTAACGAAGGTAAATTTGGTAATGCAGCTTCTCGTTCACATAAGTTTGGGTGGGTAGCAGAAGAAGCTGTAGATATTGCTAGGTGTCAAGTAGCTGAATTAATACATGCAGATTCTAGGGAAATCATATTTACATCAGGTGCTACAGAATCTAACAATTTAGCAATTAAAGGAAGTGCAATTTTATATCAAAGTAAAGGAAATCATATAATAACAAGCCAAACTGAACATAAATCTGTATTGGATTCTTGTAGATATTTAGAAAGTATAGGATTTTTAATTACTTATTTAAAACCAAAACCAGATGGATTAATTTCTTTAAATAAATTAATGAGTAATATTACAAAAAAAACTATTTTAATCTCTATAATGCACGTTAATAATGAAACTGGAACTATACAAAATATAAATGCAATTAGCAAAATATGTAAAACGCATAATATATTGTGTCATATAGACGCTACCCAAAGTGTTGGAAAAATTGAAATTAATTTAAAGAAATTAAAAATAGATTTAATGTCATGTTCAGCACATAAATTATATGGTCCGAAAGGTATAGGATGTTTATATGTACGTAGAAAACCTAAAGTAAGATTAATGGCTCAAATACATGGAGGAGGACATGAACGAGGTATGAGATCTGGTACATTACCTGTTCATCAAATAGTAGGAATGGGAGAAGCGTTTCATATAGCAAAAGAAAATATGAACTTAGAATATCGTAAACTAAACAAATTAAGAAATTACTTTTGGAATAAAATAAATAAAATAGAAGAAGTCTATTTAAATAGTATACTAAAAAATACTGCATCTCATATTTTAAATATTAGTTTTAATTATATAGAAGGGGAATCTTTAATGATGGCATTGAAAGATTTAGCAATATCTTCAGGATCTGCTTGTACTTCTGCTAGTTTAGAACCTTCTTATGTATTAAAAGCATTAAATATAAAAGATGAGTTAGCACACAGCTCAATACGTTTTTCTATAGGAAGATTTACTACAATTAAAGAATTAGATTATGCTATAATGTTGATATATAAATCTGTAGAAAAATTAAGAAAATTATCTCCTTTGTGGGAAATGTATAAATCTGGAATTAATATAGATGATATTACATGGAATCATATTTAAATGTAAATTTATTTATATACTAACAAAAAAATGTTTTAAGGATTAAAAAATGTCATATAGCAAAAAAGTTTTAGACCATTATGAAAACCCTAGAAATGTAGGATCTTTTGCAGTAAATAGTAAAAATGTAGGCACTAGTTTAGTTGGAGCACCGTCTTGTGGAGATGTAATGAAATTACAAATTAAAGTCAATAAAAAAGGAATCATTGAGGATGCATGCTTTAAAACATATGGTTGTGGATCTGCAATAGCTTCTAGTTCATTACTAACAGAATGGGTCAAAGGCAAATCTTTAAATGAAGCTTTAAATATTAAAAACACTTCTATAGTAAAAGAATTAAATTTACCTCCTGTCAAAATACATTGTTCAATTTTAGCTGAAGATGCTATAAAAAAAGCTATAGCAGATTATAATAGTAAAAATAATAAATAAAAAATACTTTTTATATAAAATGCTAAATATTATATTTTTTTGGAACATTCTTAATGTTCAATATTCTAACAATAACTTTTTTTAAAATGAAGTGAGTATTAAATTGTGTACAAATTATTATAGTTTATTTAATTTAATTCCAACATTTGAAATAGATTTAAAACAACTTTCTAAAAAATTTCATAATTTACAAAAAAAATACCATCCTGATGTAAATATTAAATGTAATTTAAAGGATCGTAAAAAAATATTACAAAAATCTATTTTAATTAATAAAGGATATTATCTTTTAAAAGATCCTATCGAAAGAGGTAAATATTTATTATTTTTAAATGGAATTACAATAAATCAAAATAACAATTCATTTGTAAATAATAATTTTTTAGAATATCAATTTAAATTATATGAAAAATTAGAATATTTTAAAAAAAATATTTGTAAATTAGAAGAATGTAATTTATTTTTCAAAAAAATTTGCGATCTCAAACAAAAATTTTTTGATAATTTTAAAAGTTTATGTATTAAAAAAGAATGGAAAATAGCAAAAAATTGGCTAATAAAAGTTATTTTTTTGGAAAAAATAAAAAATGAAACAGAAAAATTAATTGATAACATATAATTATAAAACAATAATTATTCAAAATGTATCTATTAAATAAAAAAATATATTTTCAATAAAAACAAGGTAATAAACATGCCTAAAATATTATTTTTACCTCACAAAGTTATATTACCAGAACCTAAAATAGTTTATGCAGAAAAAGGAGAAATCATTTTAAATATTGCATTAAAAAACAATATTTATATAGAGCATGCTTGTGGTAAATCATGCGCATGTACAACTTGTCATTGTATTATTAAATCAGGATTTTCTTCATTATCTAAATCTTCAGATAAAGAAGAAGATGCACTAGATAAGGCTTGGGGAGTTACTTTAAAGAGTAGATTATCTTGTCAAGCTAAATTAGGTAATAAGGATATTACAATATTAATTCCTTATTATAATAAAAATTATGTTTAATTTTTCACATTTTAAACTACAAAAAATTTTTTTTAAATAAAATTAATTTAAAAAAATAATAAATAATTGTTATTTTTTAATAAAAGGATTTATACTTTTTTTAAAAATTAATATAAGTGGATTATTAGTAATTTTTAATAATTTTTTAAAATTGTTTAAAAGATATGTTTTGTAATTTAACGTCAAATGATCTGTTCGATTCCCATAAATAATAATTTTTAAAGGACGGGTTCCTCCAGGGTGTGCAAATTTTAATTTAATTCTTTTATTATTTATAAGGGGTGGTTGATGATGAATTATTAAAAAATGTAATATTTTAGTTAATTGAGAGGAATTAAAATTATAAAAAGAATTAGTGTAAGTTTTCTTTATAGACTCAATTAAACTAGTAATACCAATTTTAAATAAAGCAGAAATAAAATGTATTGTAAAATTTATAACTTTAGAATAACTAAAAAATGATGTGAAAAATTTTTTAAATTTTTTAATTTTATTTGCAGAAATTAAGTCACATTTATTAACTATAATTAATATAGAACATCCTTGCTTAATAGAGAAATTAATTAATTTAATATTTTGCTGACAATCAAAATCTTTAAATTCTATTATTAAAAGTATAATGTCACTTTTTCCTAAGTTATTTAAACTTTCTTTTATAAACATTTTTTCATTAGGACAGTTTATTTTTTTTATTTTTCTTATACCGGCAGTGTCTATAAATAAGTAATTTTGATCTTTATAACATAGTGGGACTAAAACGCTATTTTTAGTAGTTCCAGGAATTGAATCTGTAATAATTCTTTTAGAATTAGTTAAACTGTTTACTAAAGTGGATTTTCCTACATTAGGTTTACCAATTACAGTAACTACTATTTTTGATTGTGAAATTGAATTATGAATTTTACTTTTTGAATTTATTAAAAAATTTTTTTGAATTGAATCAAATTTATTGGAAACAGAATTTATGTTTAGAAAAGAAGGTATAACATGGTTTTTAAAAAAATTTATTAATGTTGTTTTTTTAAGAGAAGAAATAGTATATATAGGATGAAATCCTAAATTATAAAAATCTTTATAAAATATATTATCAAAAGACAAACATTTAATATTTAACAATAAAAAAGTTTGTTTTCTTTTAGAAAGTATAATTTTTGATAAGATTTTATCTTCGTAAGTACATTCTTGGTTTCCATTAACTACAAAAAAAATAATATCACTTGTTTGTATTGCGTTTAAAGTTTGATTAATACATTTCCTTTCTAAGGAAGTAATTATTTTTTTATCACTAATAAATCCAGAAGTGTCTATAAGTAAAAAATCAAAATTACATATAGATACTTTACTACATTGTATATCTATAGTTTTTACAAAACTGTTTTTTTTAGGAATATAATTGTGTTGAGTTATTTGTCTATATATAGTAGATTTACCTACGTTAGATCGGCCAACTAATACTATTTTAGGTTGCATTTGTTAAATGATTTTTTTGTAGTCGAATAATGTCCTATATACTATAGTATTTTTAATTTGAAATAAATATTTTTTATATATATAATTATTTTTTATCTTAATTTATAAATTTAAGTTGACGTATTTATTTTTTTAATTAAATTTAATATTTTTTTAATATTCTTAAATTCTATTTTAAAAATTAAATTTTATAATTGTTAGTATAATTCATTATAAAAATAATCGTACAGTATTCTACTGTAATTAGATGTTTGAAAAATCAATTTATATTATTTTATAATTAAATACTATTTAAAATGTAATAATATATCTTAATAAATTATTTAATAATAAAAATTAAATTATTGAAAAACATTTTTTTAAACATTTTAGTTACTTATAAATTTTTTAATTATTTTTTTAAAAAGTGTACTAATTACTATTTTAATAAAAATTTTATAGTTATATTAAAAATATATTATTTTTGAAATTTTTTAAGTAAAATTATATTTATATTACTATAAAAAAATAAATATAAATTATTGTGTATAAAATTACTAAAAGTATAAAAAATTTTTAATAATTTTATACATGCATGTGTTTTTTTATAAAAAACTTTTTATAAAAAATGTTGTTAAAAATAAATGTACTTAAATTATTTTTTTAATATTTAAAATTTGTACAAATTAAATAAATTAAATATAAGTGTATTATAAATACATATAATAATATGTTGTAAAAACACTATTTTAAACATAAAT